>JAISDL010000120.1 GCA_031264825.1 Accumulibacter sp.
GATGCTGACGACGAGCAGGAAGGTTTCGCGCGACGCGAAGGCGAAACGCCCACCGGGGGAGACGCGCGGCGCGCGCCACGCGAAGAGCGCGAACGAGGCGCCGACGACGAGCGTGAGGAAGGCGAGGATGAAAACGCCGCGCTGCGGGCTTTCGGAAAACGCATGAACCGAGATCAGTACGCCGGAGCGGACGAGGAAAGCGCCGATCAGCGACAGCGCGAACGCGACGATCGCGAGAAAGAGGCACCAGACGCGGAAGGCGCCGCGCTTCTCGGCGACCGGCAGCGCGTGGATCAGCGCCGTCGCCGCGAGCCACGGCATCAGGGAAGCGTTTTCGACCGGGTCCCAAAACCACCAGCCGCCCCAGCCCAGCTCGTAGTACGCCCAGAAAGACCCGAGCGCGATTCCCAGCGTCAGGAAAACCCACGCGAAAATCGTCCAGAGGCGCGATGCGCGCGCCCACGCGCGGTCGGGCGCGCCGGAAATCAGCGCTTCGACGGCGAGCGCGAAGGGAATCGCGAGGCCGGAATACCCTAGGTAGAGCATCGGCGGATGGACGATCAGTCCGGGGTCTTGAAGGAGCGGGTTGAGGTCGCGCCCGTCGGCCACGATGGGGAAAGCGCGTTCGAAGGGATTCGACGTGAAGAGGACGATCAGGAGGAGACCCGCTTCGACGAGACCGAGGAGTGCGAGGACGCGATGCCTCGCCTCGCCGGAAAGCGATTTCGGGAAGACGCCGAAAACCAGCGTCCATACGGCGAGCGCGTACGCCCAGAAGAGCAGCGAACCCTCGTGCCCGCCCCACGCGGCGGCGATCCGGTAGACGAGCGGCAAGCGCGTGTTCGAGTGTCGGACGACGTAGGCGACGGAAAAGTCGTTCGACGCGAGCGCGACGACGAGGCAGCCGGCGGCGACCGACAGCGCAAGAAACTGCGCGAAAAGCGCGGGCCGCGCAAAACGCGCGACGCCCTGCGGACGGTCGGGGCGCCAAAGGCCGACGCACTGCGTCAGCGCGAGGACGAACGCGAGCGCGAGCGCAAAAAGGCCGAATTCCGGGATCATCGCACGGAGACGATGTCGCCCACGCCGGACGGGTCGCGAGCCGTCGGTACAGAAGAATACTGGCGCGGGAAGGATGTCCGCGCGCAGTTCTCCTCGCGCAAGGGCCGTAGCACCGTCCGCGCGCTTTGCATGTTTTTCGCCTCCTCGCCGTTCTCGCGTTCGTCGGGAAGCTTGGTCTTGAGTCTTCTTGCCATTTTTTCGCAGCCTTTCTGAATGTGTTTTCCGCGTTTCGTCCGTATTATCCGGCGCCTCCGTGTTCGGTTTCCCGACCATTTACGGCATTGCCGATGCGGCATCTTCGACCCTCGGACGGCTGGGAAAACGCCCTCTCTTCCCTACTGTAACACCAATGCGAATAAACCTCGTCTCCGGCCTCCTCCCGAAGATCCCGCGCCGAGGCGGCTCCCGGACAAGATCGCGCGAACGCTCAAGATTTCGCATTTCTTGCCGTTATTCCTTTCCAGATCGTCCCCGTCTTTGTCGACAGCGCGTTGCGGCATAAGTAGCGTCTTCGGCTCGTCTTCTCGAGCGCGGACGATTGGAAAAAGGAATCAGCCCTCAAAGTGGTTTTATTTGGGGGCACAAACCGCCGGCAAGCGTGCCGGCTTGCCCGTATTGGGCCGGGCGCCTCGAGGCGCCTCTCCGTTTCGTCTCGGTTTTCGAGCGAGATCACTTTTTTCTGGAGAAATTAATCGTCATGAAAATCAGCAATTCGGCGCTACAGTTTGAAGCGAGTCACAGCCAGATGCGGCAGCACGAAATCTCGGAATCCCTGCGCATCTCGTCCGGCAACCGTCCTCTTCCCTCCGCCGGCGGCACCGCCGCCGACACGGCCCTGCCGCGCGTGAATATCTCGGACGCCGGACGCGCCGCGCAGGCCGGGGAAGCTACGGCCTTGGACAAGGGGGTGAGTAGCGAGGACCCCAAACTGTCGATCATGCGCGCCTTGCTGGCACGCATGACCGGCAAGGACGTCGATGTCGTCGACAAGAGTGCATTGAGCGCCGCGAAATCGGCGTCGAATGCCGGGGGCGGCGTCGGGGTCACCGTCGAATACGACCGCCACGAGTCCTACACGGAGACCGAACAGATGTCGTTTTCGGCCAACGGTGTCGTGCGGACGGCCGACGGCAAGAGCATCGCCTTCGAAATGTCGCTGTCGATGGAGCGCAGCTATCACGAGGAATCCAGCGTGAGCATCCGCATGGGAAGCGGCGGCAACACCTGCGACCCGCTCGTGATCAACTTCAACGGCAACGCCGCGCAACTCATCGACCAGCGCTTTGCTTTCGACCTGAACGCCGACGGAGAAGCGAGCGAACGGATCAATTTTCTGGCGAGCGGCAGCGGTTTCCTGGCTTTCGACCGCAACGGCGACGGAAAGATCAACGACGGTTCCGAGCTGTTCGGCGCGCGCACGGGGGACGGATTCGCCGAACTCGCCGCGCTCGACGGAGACAGGAACGGCTGGATCGACGAAAGCGACGCCGCGTATTCGCAGTTGTCGGTCTGGATCAAGAACGCATCGGGCGCCGAAATCCTGCGCTCGCTCAAGGAGGCGAATGTCGGCGCGATCAGCGTGTCGCGCGCTTCCACGCCGTTCTCGATCAAGGACGCGAACAACAACCTGGAAGGCCAGGTGAGGGCCAGCGGCGTTTACCTCCGGGAAAACGGCGGCGTCGGGTCCGTCCAGCAGGTCGATCTGACGGTCTGATCCCTGGAATGGATATTCCGCATGGGTTCGGGTTCGCTCTGCCTGCCTCAATCCATGCGGTCTCGTCTTCCCGGGTCCGTGCGATTTGGAAAAGGAAGGAGAACGAGTCGTGTTGCTGAATGCCAAACTGAACCCCCGGATACAGACGAAAATTGCAAACGGATCGACTCTGTTCGTATCCGTCGCGATGCTTCTTCTTGGCGTAGCAATTTTTTTCAGATCCCCTGTTTATGTGAAAAACCCGTCTGTTTTATTTATCGCGCTCGCGCAATGCATTCTTTATTTTTCGAAATGGAAGCGCATCGCGATGAAAATGGCGGGATTCGAGTTTTTTCTGGTCGCGCTTTTCAGCATGATGTTTTTTTCCTCGGGGCCGGACGGCGGCGCCGGTCGAGCCTTGTTGGGTGATCTGGAAAATCTGCCGGACGCGACGAAAATTTTTCTCTGCGTATGCATCGCAATTCCCTTTGTTGCGCTTTCGGGGATATGCCTGAGCGAAGCCAAGAGTCTCCGAACCGGTGCCCGATGATGCGCCGAACAGGGTAATGGATAAAACATCTCGACTGTCCGGTCGAGTCGCAACATCGCTTCCTGCACATCGACCTTGCGCCGTCCGTCACTCGAACAAGCGTTTCTGCTTGACGACGTAGCTCGCGGACTTGTTCCGTTTTTCCAATAGGCCCTCGTCGGCAAGGCGTTGAAGCCAGTCCTTCGCTTGTGCAACGGACACCTCCAGCGCGGCGGCCACTTCGGCATTTTTCATGGGGGTCGTCAGAAGTCGCTCGATCGACTCGCGCACCGCCGCGAACAAGGCCTCGGCGGGGGAATTCTCCACGACCCGCTTGGCGGACTGCGGCAAGCTTTCGGTCGGCGACACCAAACGTGTTTCGCGCATCGGGTCTCGCTGTTCATCGACGACCACGTCCGCCGGCGCGACATCGCGCCGAGGGAGGGCGGCGGGTACGGGGGAGGACGGAGCGGAGGATTTTCTTTCGACACGCCCGCCGCCTTCAAGGTTCAGCGTGAATTCCGTCTGATCGAAGAGGGACGGGGGCGGCGCGCTGAATACGGCGTCGAATGAATCCGCGTCGTTCGGATTCGGCCAGGAGAGCGCCCCCTTCTTTCTCAGGGCGTCGAGACCGGCGGACGGCTCGCCCGTCGACCGAACATAAACGGGAACGAATCCGAGTTTGTCGAGTTGCTCGACGGCCCCCGCCCACGTGCCACCCTTGCCGATGTCGGAATTGATCACGAATGAGGCGTCGGCCAATGCGTAAATCAGCTTGTTTCTCTGCATCGCGTTGCCCGCGCTGAATCCGGCGTTGGGGTCGTAGGGCGAAATCAGCGTGAGTCGCCCATCGAGAAGCAGGTTGCGGTACTCGCGGGTCAATGTCGCCTTTTCAAGGTTGTCCGGCAGAATCCCGCACGCCGATCCTCCCGCTTCCAGTGCCCCTCGCATGGCCGCTTGGTCGACGCCCCTGGCTCCGCCGGAAACGAGTGTCCTGCCCGCGCTCGCCGCGAGTTTCCCAACGGACATCGTGTAATCGATCAGGGCTTCGCCCACGTCGCGCGACCCCACCACGGCAAGCCCGCCGCTCTCCAATAAGCCGATGTGGCCGCAACCGTAGAGCAAAGCGGGCGCGTTTTCCCGCAGGCGAGCTTTCAATCGTCGCGGATAAGCGTCGTCCGCGCGACTGAGCACCCAAATCGCACGCGCTTGCCAGCGTTCGATGACTTGGCTGAGCAAGAAGCCGCGCCCCAACAGGCGCTCCAGCCGAGTTTGATCGATGACGGGACGGCAAGCGCGCAAGAGTTCTCCCGCGTCCGGCGAGACGAGATCGGCGGGTTGATGCTGGATTTCACGCAAATGGCGGGCGAGACGTTTGTATTCGCCGGGCGTCAGAAAATCGGGTGCGGGATGATTCCGTCCCGCAATCAAGGGCGCGGTGAGCAGCAGGATCGCCTGCGTGTCGAGCGAGAGCGTCGGCGTCATCCCTTGTGCCCTGTTTGCGAAAGGACCATCGGCCAAACCGGGCCGCTGCCGTTCTTGCGGAGAAGCCAGACGCATACCGTCAATGTCCAGCGCGAATCGACCGTGTCGTCAACAAGAAGCACCGGTCTTTGATGGACGGGCTGCTCATCGAGCGCGAACGAAGCATCGACGTTGCGCGCCTGCTGTATGCTGTTTGCCATCGCCCTCTGTTCGGGTCTGTCGTTTGTTTTGACGAGGACGGCACGAAACGGCAAGCCCAACGCGCTCGCCATGCGCTTCGCAAAGTCCGGTACAAGGTCGGGATGTCGCAAGGACGGAACGCAAGTTACCCACTCGGGCGCGGGTCGCGGGTTCCACGCGCGGATCATTTTCACGCAAGCTGAAACGAGATCGTCGGAGAATCGTCCGTCGTGATATTTGCCCCGACGAACCGATTCGCCCCAAGCGGCGTCGTCCCATACGCACAGCGCCCTGCCCGGCTGCGCCTGATAATCAATCGGAATATGCCCCCTGACGCCGTAGCGAGGCATTCCGCCGCTCGGCCACTGCTTGCGCGGCTCGACAGGCAAACTGGCTCCGCGCAGGAAGGCGATCGCGTCCTTGACCGATTCCACGCTTGCGTTCGTGGGGAGCGACGGCAGGGTCGGCGCCGTGACCGAGCGCGGATCGCCGTCGAGCGCCTCGATCAGAAAGCGCATGTGCCGGCCGAACGGCAAGTCCACGTATTTTTGCATCTGCCGATGCTCGTCCCGCCTCAGCGCGGTGAGACGTTCGGCGCGTTTCCAGAACGCTTCTTTCAGGGTGGCCGCGGTGAGCTGCCATTTGCTCCCCTGTTTGACGAGAGGGGCGGGCGCTTCGAGCGACAAGAGCGCAAGGGTCTTCTCGATACGTCCCTTGCTGAGATTCACCCGACCGAGGAGTTCGGGCACGGACAGGCCGTTCGGCTCTTCTTCGAGCGCGCCAAGGACTTTGGCAACCTCCTGCGGGGTCGGGAAAGCGCTGCGGATGAACCAGTCCGTGATATCCGCTTCTTCCCGGCCGCTGAGCAAAACGCCATACGCGGCGTCCAAGGCTCGTCCGGCTCTACCCACCTGCTGGTAATACGCAACGACCGAACCCGGGCTCTGGTAATGAATCACGAAGGCCAGATCGGGCTTGTCGTAGCCCATGCCAAGCGCCGTGGTGGCGACCAGCGCCTTGACCTGATTGTTCAGCAGGGCGCGTTCCAGGTCTTCGCGGCAGTCGCCCGTTTCTCCGGTGTATGCGTCGACGTGAAAGCCGCGGGTTTTCAACCATTCGGCGACTTGATTGGCGTCGCGTACCGTCAGTGTGTAGATGATGCCGTGCCCCGGCAATGTCGCCAGTTGTTCCGCGAGCCAAGCCAGACGTTCCGCTTGGCTGGGCAGGCGGATCGTTTGCAGGGTCAGCGATGGACGATCGAGTTCGCCGCGTGAAATATGGAGTTTTGGCCCGAGCACGGCGGCGAGATCGTCCATCACACGCTGGTTGGCAGTGGCGGTGGTGGCGAGCAAGCGTAGCCGGGGCGGCAATGTTTTGACGATTCGCTCCAGCAAGCGGTAATGCGGACGGAAATCATGACCCCAATCGGAAATGCAGTGCGCCTCGTCGATGACCAGAAGGGAAATTTTCGCCGCGATGCCCGCCAGCACCTGCGTGCGGAAGCGTTCGTTCGCCAGCCGCTCCGGTGAAATCAGCAGAATATCGATTTTCCCTTCGGACAGCGATTTTTCGACGCTCGCCCAGTCGCCCACGTTATCGGAGTTGATCGTGGCGGCTCGAACTCCCATGCGTTCCGCCGCCGCGATCTGGTTTCGCATCAGCGCCAAGAGTGGCGAGATCAGCAATGCGGGTCCCGCACCGGCTTCGCGTAGCAGCCGGGTCGCGATGAAATAGACAAAGCTCTTTCCCCATCCGGTCTTCTGCACGACCAGCAAACGCCCCTTGCCGTCGACGATGTGGCGAACGGCTTCTTCCTGACCGGGACGGAACGAGGCGTCGGCGCGCCCGGAACCGGCACGCAGGAGTTGCAAGGCGCGCGCGGCGTTGTAGCCCATTTCAATATTTCTCCTCTCGAACGCTCATTGTATTATGCCTGTTCCGAGGTGTAATCAGAAAATCATGAAGCGCCCCTCTCGCAAGAAAACACGAGGGGCGGGCGCGCAGGTCCGAAAAACTTCAAGGCTTCGCATCGACCTTTGCCGGTTTCTCCGTCGGCATGTAATGTTCGTCGTGTTTTGCGAGGACTTCGCTCGCAAAGAAGACGCCGCGCGCGTCGAGCCGGCCCTGAACGACGGCGCCCCGGCCTTCGAGGAAGAGGTCGGGCAGCCTGCCGCTGTAGACGACCGCGAGCGATTTTTCACCGTCGGTGATTTCGAAGCGCGGCGCGCGGTCGGGCGGCTGAATCGAAGCCTTCTTGACGTGACCGCTGACGCGGAAGGTCTTGCCGATCGGAGCTTCCCCCGCGGCGATTTGCGAAGGCGAGAAGAAGTAAAGCAGGTTGTTCTGGAACGCGCTGAACACGAGCGCGGCGATCAGCGCGAGAACGCACACCCCTCCCAGGATCAGAAAGGTTTTTTCGCAGCGTGCGCGCGCATTCATCGGCTCATTCTTCCGGGGGCGTTTCTGAAAAATCGGCGGTGGCGGCGGAGGCAGGCGCGCGCAGGCGTCTCCGAAGGTCGGAGAGAATCCGGCGGCGGCGCCGCGAGAGCAGCAGGGGTTCCAGCGTCATGAAGAGCAGCGTGACGAAGAGTGCGGCGAAAACGTGGACGTTGTATTTGCCGAAAGCGATGAAAATGCAGAAGTTGCTGGAGACCATATTCTATGATCCGACTGCGAGCGTTTCGCGCACCCATTCGGCGTCGCGCTCTCGTTCGAGGACGATGTTCCTGAAGCGCATCAGCGCGACGGCGGCGGTGTAGGCCATGCACGCGAGGACGCACAAGAGAATGCCCCAAAACGTGACGGCCGCCACCGTCGGCGGACGCGTCAGCGTGATCGAATACCCCTGGTGCAGCGTGTGCCACCAGCGAACCGAGAAATAGACGATCGGGATGTTGGCGACGCCGACGAGCGCGAGGAGCGCGCTCGCCTTGTCCGCGCGCTTTGGGTCTTCGATCGCCGAGGCGAGCGCGATGAAGCCGATATACATGAAAAAGAGGATCAGTTCCGAGACGAGGCGCGCGTCCCACCAGACCCACCAGCTTCCCCAGATCGGTTTTCCCCACAGCGCGCCCGTCGAGAGCGAGAGAAAGGTGAAGAGCGCGCCGGTGGGCGCGAGCGCGGAAAGAAGGATCGAAGAGGCGCGCGCGTTGAAAAAGAGCGCGAGCGCGGCCAGAAAAGCCATGCAGAGGTAGATGAAAAGCGACATCCACGACGCGGGGACGTGAAGGAAGATGATGCGGAAGATCTCGCCCTGCCGCGCGTCGGGGAGCGCGAGGAAAAAAGCGGCGTAAAGTCCGGCGGCGCCGGCGGCGACGGTCAGCGCCCAGAAATACGGGATCGCTTTTCCGGCGAGGCGGTACGCGGCGGGAAGGGCTGCGAGGCGGGAAAGCGTTTTCGGAAGGTCGTTTTTATCCATGAGAGCGTGTTCGATGCGCACTTCATTCCATCGTAATGTGTAGCGCCGCCGCGATGAGCGGCGGCGTGAAAAACATGCCGGCGAGCGAGAGCGCGGCGAGAAAAGACAAGCCGGCGTTCGCGCCGATCCCGGCGAGCGCGGCTTCGACCGCCGCCGCGCCGAAAATGAGAACCGGAATATACAGGGGAAGAACGAGCAGTGACAAGAGGACGCGGCCGCCGCGCAGGCCCAGCGCCAGCGCCGCGCCGATCGCGCCGAGGCTCGAAAGCGCGGGCGTTCCGACGAGGAGCGAGAGGAAGAGCGTCCATAGCGCGTGACCCGGCAGGTCGAATTGAAAAGCGAAAACCGGCGCGAGCAGCGCGAGCGACACGCCGAAAACGAGCCAGTGCGCGACGAGTTTTCCGAAGACGGCGAACGCGAGGGGGTAGGCGCCGAGGACGAGTTGTTCGAGCGTGCCGTCGCGGTAGTCGTCGGCGAAGAGATGCGGCAGCGAAAGAAGTGTCGCGAGCAGCGCCGAGACCCAGAGCGCGCCGGGCGCGAGCCTCCGCCAGGTATCGACGTGCGGCCAGACGCCGAGCGGGAAAAGGCTCGAAGCGATGATGAAGAAAAAGAGAACGGAAATCAGGTCGGCGGGCCGGCGGAAGGCAAGCAGGAATTCGCGGCGGATGACCGTTGCGATGAATCTCAGCATGAGGCGCTCAGGCGAAGTTTGCGCGCATGGGGGAAGGCGTCCTCGGACGGTGACGCGACGACGGCGAGTCCGCCGCTCGATAGATGCGCGTCGATCATGGAAGCGACTTCCCCGGCGGCGGTCGGGTCGAGCGCCGCGCACGGTTCGTCGAGAATCCAGAGCGGGCGGTCGAGGAGAGAGAGGCGCGCGAGCGCGACGCGGCGTTTCTGCCCCTGCGAGAGGCGGCGGCAGAAAATGGCGTCGCCGTCGGGGACGCCCAGGCGCTTCAGGGCGCCGCGCGCGGATTCGGGGTCGAAGTCCTCGCCGGAAAGAAGCGCGGCGAGTTTCAGGTTCTCGATCGGCGTCAGTTCTTCCTTGATCGCGTCGCGGTGTCCAAGATAGGCGAGCCGCGAGCGGTAGTCACAAAGCGCGTGTCCGATCGATCGACCGTTCCAGAAAATTTCGCCGTCGTCGGGAAAAGAGAGCGCGGAGAGGAAGCGCAGTAGCGTCGTTTTTCCCGAACCGTTCGCCCCGCAGACGTGGAGCGATTCGCCGGCACCGAGGTCGAACGAGAGCGCGCCGAAAAGCTTTGTTTCGCCCCGGCGGCAAGAAAGATTCAAAACACTCAGGTGCGACCGTGGTTTTTCGGTCATGCGCCGTTGCCGAGAGTGTCGAGCGCGTCGATTTGCGCGATCGCCTGTTCGTATTCCGCGATGAGTATGCGTTCGGAGATCGAATCGAGTTTTTCGCGCACCGCGTGGCTCCAGGCCTTCGACGCGAGTTCGGACATGACCTTGTCGACCCTGGCGATGTCCATCGCTTCGAGCGCGGCCTTGAGTTCGACCAGATGCTCGTGCAGACGTTCCGGGTCGCCGCCTTGTTTACTCTCGCTCGCGTCGCTTTCGCGGATCACGCGCCCCATGACGTCGAGGAGGGGCTTCAACGCCGCGAGGAAAGGCTCGAAGTGCATCGAGACGAAGCCGACGTCGCGCTGGCCGGCGGCGAATTCCAGCGCCTTGGCCTGCTCGGACAAGGTCGTGGCGCCGATGCTCGCCGACGCGCTTTTCAAGGCGTGCGCGTAAATGCTGAGCAGCCGGAAATCCCGGTCCTTGTACGCGGCCTGCATCTCGTCGATCTTTTTGCAGCCGTCGCGGTGGTAGCTTTTCAGCACGTTGAAGTAGGCCTGCATCGACCCGCCCGAGAGCGCGACGCCGCGGTCGACGTCGACGCCTTCGATTTCGATGCGCCTTTCGGCTCTCGGCGCTTTTCGCCGGTCGCCTTGCGCAATGACGTATTTTTGGCGCTTGGCGCGCGGCAGCCATTTTTCGAGCATCGCGTCGAGTTTGGAGATCTCGATGGGTTTGGCCAGATAATCGCTCATTCCGCAGGCGAGGAACATCTCCTTCATCCCCGAAACCGCGTTGGCGGTGAGCGCGATGATCGGCAGTTTTCTGAAACGGTCGCCGGGGAGTTCGCGGATCACCGCGGTCGCTTCGATGCCGTCCATCTCCGGCATCATATGATCCATAAATATGATGTCGTATTCTTCCGTCCGCGCCTTTTCGATCGCCTCCCGACCGCTCTGGCACGAGTCGATCCGCATCTGGTAGGGCAGCATCAGCCCTTCGGCGACGACGAGGTTCGTTTGAATGTCGTCGACGAGAAGCACCCTGGCGTCCGGCGCGATGAAGCGCTGCCGCCACGTCGTCGGCGCCGTGCCGAAATTTCCGAGATCGTCGTTCAGGACGTTGGCGATCGAAATCGAGTGCACCGGAGAGGGAACGACGATGACATCCTTGAGCGGGATGTGCACGCCGTAGTCGGCGATGACCGCGAGCTTGGCCTTGATCGCCATCTTCTCCAGGGTTTTCGCCGCGCTCTCCAGGACGTCCTGCGTGACGAAAATATGCGTGTAGGCGTGCCCCTCTTCCAGGAGCGCGTTGAAGAATTCGGATTGCAACTGCGCCCATTGCGCGTGCACGTGCATCAATTCGAGCGAGCGCAGGAAGCTCTCGCCGAAGATCTTTTCTCCCGTTCCGTAGAGCAGGACGCTCAGGGATTCGGGACGCAGCACCTCGGCGATCCGGTCGGTACCGGCGACCTTTTGCGGCAGCCGAAGGGTAAAAGTGCTGCCCTTGCCGTATACGCTCTCGCACGAGATGTCGCCGTTCATCGCCAGACTGAGGTTCTTGGCGATCGCAAGGCCGAGTCCCGTGCCCTCGATGCCCTTGTTTCTGGTGAGGTTCAACTGCTGAAAATCGCCGAAGAGCTTGTCCATGTCCTCTTCGCGGATGCCGACCCCGCTGTCCTCGATCGAAACGACGAGTTCGAGGCTCTCGGCGTCGTGGTTTTCTCCCGACGAGACCGAAAAGAAAACGAAGCCCTCTTTTGTGTATTTCACGGCGTTCGTCAAAAGGTTGACGATCACCTGCCGGACGCGCACCTCGTCGCCGTAGAGCAGGTTGGGCAGATTCGGCTCGACGAAGGCAAGGAGCTGGATCGGTTTTTCGACGACGCGCGTGCGCACGACGTTCAGCACGTCGTTGACGAGCGACGCCAACTGGTATTCGACCGGAACGATCTCCATTTTTCCGGATTCGATTTTGGAAAAATCGAGAATGTCGTTGATGATCGCAAGGAGGTTCGTGCTCGCCTGACGAATGCCCGACGCGTATCCGCGCACGATCGGCGTCAAATCCTCGCGCAGGATCAACTCGCACATGCCGAGGATCGCGTTCATCGGCGTGCGGATCTCGTGGCTGGTGTTCGCCAGGAAAGCGCTTTTTGCCCGGTTGGCGGCGTGCGCCGCCTCGATACGCTGTTGCAATGCGTCGAGCATCGAACGTAACGAGAGCGACAGCTTCCGGATTTCACCTTCTCCGGTCACGTCGAGCTTTTCAAGAAGATTCTTGCGTACGGTCTCCGATCGCTCGTATTCGCCGCCCGAAATGAGTACCGACGCTTCGACCATGTCTTCGATCGGGCGGACGATATTGCCGGCGAGAATCATGACGCACAGGATCGCCAGGAGGATGATCGCTCCCGAGACGAGCAGCGTCGTGTGCAGAAGGGCGTACGAAGGTTCGAGCGTTTCCGACTTGTCGAAGATCACGGCGAGTTTCCAGCCGAGCCTCTGGATCGTGCGCGTGACGACGTACTCCTCGATTCCTTGCGCGTCGGCGCCGAAGAATTCTTCGGCGCTCGTCTGCGCGATGCGTCGGCGCAATTCGGGGTAATGCTCCGGATCCATCGATGCGTATTCCGGGTGGCGGCTGTCGGTGAGAATTTTGCCTTCCGAGTCGAAAACGACGAGATAACCGGTCTTCAAAATGCGCCGCCCGACCAGATTCCGCACCAGGCTGTCGAGAAGGTAGTCGACGCCCAAAAGCCCCAGCGGCTTTCCGTCGGTATCGGTGGTCTTGATCAGGATGCTGCACACGACGCCGCCGCCGTTGGTCAGGTAGGGGCGGCTGATCGTCACTTTTTGCGGGTCTCGAATGCTTTCTTCGTACCACGCGCGCTTCCGGGGGTCGTAACCCGCCGGCTTGAAGCGGCCTTCCGGCGTCTGGAGATACTCGCCGTCGTCATTGGCCATGAAGATCAGGTCGAAGTTGCCGTTGACGCGCTTCGCGCGGATGAATTCGTCGTAAATACGCCGCTCGTGCGGGGTATGGTTGGCATAATTCAGCGTCGTGGCCTCGGTCGTCGCGAGGTAACTCGAGAGCTTTCCGCGCGAAGTGCGCACGAGGTCGAGTTCCGCCAGATAAGAGACGCTCATGATTCCGGGTTCCAAAAACGCCCCGATGTGGTCTTCGACGCGTTGCAACTGGCTGATGGCCTGCGCGCGAAAGGCCTCGTGCGCCGATTTCCGGGCTTTCGAAAAAACGGCGAATGCAATCCCGCAGCATGCAATGCTCAGACAGATCGAAAACGTCAGGATCAGACGCGTGCGTATCGACACCAATGCACTCCTTCAAATGCTCCCCGACACCGGTGTGGGGGAGATACCGCGAGGGAGAAAGAAACGCCGAATGCCTCAGGCTTCCCGCTCCGGCGGAATGACAACAGACCTAATATCCAGATTTTAGACTAAACAGACTCCGGGGCGCCGTGAAAAAATCGATAATTTGGTCCGGAATCCTGGTGTGGGAATTCGCAATCGGAAAATTCATGGGATATCGGAGAGCGCCGCCGGCTTTTCCGTTCATTTGGCCTTTCCTTCGGTATTTTTCCCGGAGAACGCGACGTTCGCATTTTGTCGCGCCTTGTCGCGCTTCGCTCTCGGATGCGCGACGTCGTAGACCTGCGCGAGGTGCTGGAAATCGAGGTGGGTATAGACCTGCGTCGAGGCGATGCTCGAATGTCCCAGCATTTCCTGCACAGCGCGAAGATCGCCCGACGATTGCAAAAGGTGCGAGGCGAAAGAATGCCGCAGCATATGCGGATGGACGGAAACGGGCAGGTCCTGCGCGAGCGCGCGGCGCCGGAGCCGCTCTTCGACGACGCGCGGGTGGATCCTTTTGCCGCGTTGCCCGACGAAAAGCGCGGACTCCCCGTCGGAGGCGATTTCGTCGCGCCGCCGCGCCCATTCGCGGAGCGCGTCGCAGGCTTTTCGCCCGACGGGGACGATGCGCCATTTGCCGCGCTTTCCGAAGACGCGGATTTCCGCGCTGCCGAACGCATCCTGAAGGCAGTCGAGGTCGAGCGCGACGAGTTCCGCGAGGCGCAGGCCCGACGAATAAAAGAGTTCAAACATGGCCTGGTCGCATTTCGCGGTCGCATCGTCGCTTTCCGGCGCGTCGAGGAGGCGCCCGGTCTCGTCGGCCGAGAGCGCTTTCGGCAGAGCCTTGACGCTTTTGGGGGGGCGGACGTTTTCGACCGGGTTGTGCTCCGACGCGCCGTGCAGGATTTTCCAGCGGTAAAAGCCGCGCCACGCCGAAAGCATTCGCGCGAGCGAACGCGCGCCGAGGCCCTGCGCGTGCAGTTGGGCGACGAAACGGCGGACCTGCGGCGTTTCGACGGCGTCAATGGCAAGCGGCGGCGAACTGTTCGCGGCGAGCCTGACGAGGACGTAGAGGTCGCGCCGGTAATTGCTGATCGTGTGCGGCGAACGGCGACGCTGCGCGGCGAGTTCTTCGAGATAGCCTTCGACGTCGCCGTCGGGCAGGCGAACGCTCTCGTCGCGCATCAGGCGTGGCGCAGAATCCGGGCGAACGCCGCCGAAGCCATTTCGCCCAAGCGTTCCAGGTAGAGCGTCCCCATCCCGCTGTGGTAGCGCTGCGCATCCTCGCTGCCGAGCGCGATGAGGCCGACGCTCCCGCCGCCCTTGCGCAGGGAAATCAATGCCTGCGAGCGGATGTATCCGGCGGCGTCGCCGAACCACGACGAGGTCTCGAACCCCGATGTCGTACCGCAATACGGCTGGAGCAGCGTTTCGGCGAAAGCGCGCAGGTCTTCGCTGACCTTGGCGAACTCGGGCATCTCTTCGGTGTCGTCGGGATAATTCCAGAGGCGGAGCGCGACGTGCGGAATGTCGAAATCGTCGCGCAAGTGGAAGTTCAGGATGTGCATGACGGCCTGAAAAGTCGACGCGGCGATGAGCGCGACGCCCAGGCGGTGCAGCTTTTCGCCGATCGAATCGTTTTCCTTGCCGAACTGGAGCCATTCGCTCAGCTTGCCTTCGAGGTAGCGGTTCCTGTCGCGCAGGGCCAGCATCTGGCGCTCGGTGATCGAAATCGCCCGACCGCTGTGGGGATGCGGAATTTCGAGCTGTACGATCAGATCGCTGTGTTCTTCGAAGAATTGGGGATTTCCGAGAAGGAAATCGGCGACGTCCTGTGATTTCATCAAAAGAAAACTCCGGTTGAAAACCTCCCCGTCGAAGGGAGGCGTGTATGGGAAGGGCGGTACGAGCAACGCTGCCGCTCGCGCGGCGCTTTGCCTAGGCTCGGCGCGGAGGGGGGCATGCTTCGATCTCTCCGGTAAATACGGTCACGGCCGGCCCGGTCATGAAAACGGAGGCATCGCCGCCGGCCCAGGCGATCGTCAGAACTCCGCCGCGCGTTTCGACGCGGACGGGGGATTCGAGGCGCGTATCCGCGACACCCAAGCACCCGGCGACGACGGCGGCGCACGCGCCCGTCCCGCAGGAGAGCGTTTCTCCCGCGCCGCGCTCGAATACGCGCAGGCGGATCGAATGCGGATCGACGACCTGCATGAAGCCGGCGTTTACGCGCCGGGGAAAGAGCGGGTGCGCTTCGACGAGCGGCCCGATGCGCGCGACGGGTGCGTCGTCGACGTCATCGACGACGAAGACGGCGTGGGGATTTCCCATCGACACGACGGCCGCCTCGACGGTTTCACTGCCCACGTCGATCCGAAAAACGGCGCCCGCGGTCGAAGCGCGCGGCGCGCCGAGAAAGGGGATTTTTTCGGGGTCGAAGACGGGCGCGCCCATGTCGACGGTGACGTTTCCGTCGTCCTCGATACGCGGCCGGATGACGCCCTTGAGTGTTTCGACGCGGATTTCTCTCTTGTCGGTCAAGCCCTGTTCATGGACGAAACGCGCGAAGCAGCGCGCGCCGTTGCCGCACTGCTCGACCTCGCCGCCGTCGGCGTTGAAGATGCGATACCGAAAGTCGACCGACGCGTCGCAGGATTTTTCGACGAGCAGAACCTGGTCGCACCCGACGCCGAAACGCCGGTCGGCGATGAAGCGGACCAGTTCCGGGGTCGGCGCGATTTGTTGACGGACTCCGTCGAATACGACAAAGTCGTTCCCCGCGCCGTGCATCTTCGAGAATTTGAGCTTCATTGCCGCAAGCGAAAATCGAGAATTATTCCGTTCAGCAGATAATTAAATTATACAGGCGCGGCGCGGGTTGGGGTTCAGAAGACTGAGGACAGAGGACAGAACGGCCTTCGGCCTCAGGTATCAGGAGACAGAAGTCAGGAATCAGATCAGTGAGCGGCGGCTTCGCCGCCGGAGAAAAGGCACAAAGGACCGATCGGTTTTCATCTGAACTTTGGTACCCGATATCCGATCCTTGGTTCAGGAAGGGGAGGAATGGGGAGGGGTTTTACTGAATACTGAAAACTGGTCACAAAGCGAACGCAGTGAGCGCTCAGTCTTCTATCTTCTGTCTTCTGTCCTCTGTCCTCTGTTTCCTGTCTCCTGGTCGAACGATTTTGAAAAGGAATTACAATAAGAAGACGTACCGAGGCGGGATCAGACAGTCGAGCACCCGGAGCCTCGTTTTGAAACCTTCGCTTTACGGAGTCCCGCGTGGGAAACCTCGCTTTTGCGTCGCTCCGTTCGCTCTCGATGGACTGAAATGCGACTTTTGAGCCATATCGCCGTATTTTTTCTCTGGCTGCTGCACTTTTTGCCGCTCGCGCTCTTGTCGCCGCTCGGCAGCGCTTTGGGGAGCGTCCTCTACGGCTTTGGAACGCAACGCAGACGAATCGTAAAAACCAATCTGCGCCTGTGCTTTCCCGATCTCGACGAGGCGCGGCGCGACGCGCTCGCGAAAGCGCATTTTCAAGTCCTCGGGCGCGCGCTCCTGGAGCGCAGCCTGTTGTGGTGGAGCCGCCCCGAGCGTCTGCGGAGGCTGATACGCATCGAGGGCGAGGAAAAAATCCGCAAGCTCCTCGACGCGGGGATGCCCGTCATCATGCTCACGCCGCACTTTGTCGGGATCGACGCGGGCGGCGCGAGGATCGCGATGATCTTCGATTCGCTGAGCGTTTATTCAAAGCAGAAAAACAAGGTCTTCGACGAACTCGTCCTTCGCGGACGCAAGCGCTTCGGCGACCAGATGCTGCTCTCGCGGCAGGACGGAATGCTCTCGACGATCAAGGCGATGCGCCGGGGGCGCCCTTTCTATTACCTGCCGGATATGGATTTCGGTCGCCGCAATTCGATTTTCGTCCCGTTTTTCGGCGTCATGGCCGCGACGATTCCCGGCGTGTCGCGCCTCGCGCGCGTCGCCGACGCGAAAATCGTGCTCGTCACGACGCGCGTTCTGCCGGGCGCGGCGGGGTATCGCGTTGAAATCGGCGACGCATGGGACGCTTTCCCCGGC
>JAISDL010000022.1 GCA_031264825.1 Accumulibacter sp.
GGAGGCTCAGACCGTCGAACTCGTCGAGCGTCTGGAGGCCGCGTCGGGTGATGAGGCGAAGGAACTTGCCGAGCTTCTCTCATTTCGCGTTCCGGCGGGCGTCGACGCGGCGGCGCGCGTCAAGGCGGGCTTCCTTGCGAGGGTCTTGAGGGGCGAGGCGCGTTGCGCGTCGATTTCCCGCGTTCGCGCGGCGAAACTCTTGGGGACGATGCTCGGCGGCTACAACGTCGCGCCGCTCATAGACGCGCTGACCGACCCCGACGTCGGGCACGCCGCCGCCGAGAGTTTGAAGCGGACCTTGCTCGTTTTCGACGCTTTTCGTGACATCAAGGCGCTTTCCGACGCCGGGAATGTTTACGCGCTCGAAGTCTTGCGCTCGTGGGCCGACGCCGAGTGGTTCACTTCGCGCCCCGAAGTCCCCGCGCTCTGGAAGCTGACCGTTTTCAAGGTTTCCGGCGAGACGAATACCGACGACCTTTCCCCCGCGCCGGACGCCGCGACGCGCCCCGACATTCCCTTGCACGCGCTCTCGATGCTCAAGAATCCGCGTCCCGGCGTCGAACCCGACGCGCCGGGGCTTCGCGGGCCGATCCGCCGGATTCAGGCGCTTGCCGCCTCCGGGCGACGGGTCGCGTACGTCGGTGACGTCGTCGGGACGGGGTCGTCGCGCAAGTCGGCGGTCAATTCGCTCCAGTGGCTTCTCGGCGAGGACCTTCCTTTTTTGCCGAACAAGCGTTCCGGCGGCGTCTGCCTTGCCTCAAAGATCGCGCCGATTTTTTTCAATACGCTCGAAGACGCGGGCGCGTTGCCGGTCGAAATCGACGTGTCCGGCCTCGAGACCGGCGACGAAATCGAACTCTTCATCGACGCGGCGACCTCGCGCGTGCGCGTCGAGAAGGTGGGCAAGCTCGTCGCCGAGTCGCGCTTGAAGACGCCGGTGCTCGTAGACGAAGTGCGCGCGGGTGGGCGAATCGCGCTGATCGTCGGGCGCGAGCTGACGGCGCGCGCGCGCGACGCGCTTGGAATGCCGAAGGCGTCAATCTTCCGGGGCGCGCAAGAACCGCCCGATACGGGCAGGGGTTACACGCAGGCGCAGAAGATCGTCGGTCGCGCGTGCGGTCTGCCCGAGGGGCGCGGCGTCCGCCCCGGCGCGTATTGCGAGCCGCGCGTGAGTACCGTCGGGTCCCAAGATACGACAGGCCCGATGACCTGCGACGAATTGAAAGACTTGGCGTGCCTGAAGTTCTCGGCGGATCTCGTCATGCAGTCATTCTGTCATACCGCCGCGTACCCGAAGCCCGTCGACCTGAAGATGTACCGGACGCTGCCGGCGTTCTTCGAGACGCGCGGCGGCGTCGTCCTGCGTCCCGGCGACGGGATCATCCACTCGTGGCTCAACCGGATGCTTCTGCCCGATACGCTCGGAACCGGCGGCGACTCGCACACGCGCTTTCCGATCGGACTCTCTTTCCCGGCGGGGTCGGGTCTCGTCGCGTTCGCCGCGGCGACCGGCGTCATGCCGCTCGACATGCCCGAATCGGTCCTCGTGCGCTTTACGGGGGCGTTCCGAAAGGGAATCACCCTGCGCGACGCCGTCAACGCGATTCCGCTTTTTGCGATCCGCCAAGGCTTGCTGACGATCGAGAAACAGAACAAGAAGAACGTTTTTTCAGGGCGGATTCTCGAACTCGAAGGCCTGCCGGAACTCACAGTCGAGCAGGCGTTTGAACTGAGCGACGCTTCCGCCGAACGTTCGGCGGCCGCGTGCGCGGTTCGCGTAAGCGAAGGCGCCGTCGCCGAATACCTGCGCTCGAATGTCGCGCTCCTGAAGTCGATGGTCGCCGACGGGTACTCTGACGCGGACGCGCTCCGCCGCCGTATCGCGGCGATGGATGCGTGGATCGCCGATCCGAAACTCCTTTGCGCCGACGCCGACGCCGAGTACGCGGCCGTGATCGAAATCGACCTCGACGAGATTACGGAGCCGATCGTCGCGTGCCCGAACGACCCCGACGACGTGAAGCCGCTCTCCGAAGTCGCCGGGACGACGATAGACGAAGTCTTCATCGGGTCGTGCATGACGAATATCGGGCATTTCCGCGCCGCCGCAAAAATCCTCGAAGGCCGGGCCGACCTGCCGTCGCGCCTCTGGTTCGCGCCGCCGACGCGCCTCGACGCCACGCGCCTCTACGACGAAGGGGCCTACGCCACGCTCGGACGTTCCGGTGCGCGGATCGAAACGCCGGGGTGCTCGCTCTGCATGGGGAATCAGGCGCAGATACGTAAGGGCGCGAGCGCGATGTCGACTTCGACGCGGAACTTCCCGAACCGGCTCGGCCCCGATACGCGCGTCTTTCTTGGCTCCGCCGAACTCGCGGCGATCTGCGCACTCCTTGGGCGCATCCCGACGCCGGCGGAATATTTTGAAAAGTACGAAAACGTCGCGAAAGATGCCGACGCGATTTATAGAACCCTCGATTTTTCCGAGGCGGTGTGCGCGCAGGAATCAGGAGACAGAGGACAGGAGACAGAGAAATATGCGGCGCAAAGCGCCGGAAAATAATCTGTCTCCCGTCTCCTGACATCTGATTCCTGATGTTGGGCTGAGCGAAGCGAGAGCCGCAACGTTCCGAATAACGGAGAAAACAGAGGACAGAGCACTCACTGCGCTCGCTCTGTGATCTGTGTTCAGTTGTCAGATGTCGCCTGACTCCCCCCATCGGCTTCGTGCCGTGGGCGGCGAGGGCGGATTTTGCCGTATATCAATATTCAAAAATCTTATTTTACGCGATCATCTTTTCTTTCCATAATCCTTTCTCCCCGGTCGAAAGCGTACCGGATTTCATTTTTGGAGAGAAGAGCATGAGCATTCAGTCGATCAACGTGCGGAATCAGTTCCGCGGAAAAATCAAGGAAATCATCGAAGGCCCCGTCGTTTCGGAAGTCGACGTCGAGACGCCTCATGGGATCGTCACGTCGGTCATCACGACGCGCTCGATCCGCGACCTCGGCTTGAAGTCCGGCGTCGAAGTCCTCGCGCTCGTCAAGGCGACCGAGGTTTCGATCGCCAAGGTGTAAGGGGCGCGTGTTGGAAACGGGGGAGCTGAGGCCGCTCGTGTTCCTGCGAGAGGCCGCACGGCGTTTCTCGAAAAAAATCCAGCCGTGGATACTGCCGGTTGCGATGATCGCCCTGTGGCAGGCGTCTTCGCGCTATGGGTGGCTTTCAAGCCGGATACTCCCCGAACCGCTGGCCGTCGTCCAGGCGGGAGTGCGCCTCGCGGAGTCCGGCGAACTCTGGCGTCACGTCTGGGTCAGCGCGTTTCGCGCGTTCGGCGGCTTCTTTATCGGCGGTGGACTGGGGCTTTTACTCGGTCTTCTGACGGGATCGTTCCGGCAGGCGGAAATCGTCCTCGACACTTCGCTCCAGATGATACGGAATATCCCGCCGCTCGCGCTGATCCCGCTGGTCATCCTCTGGTTCGGTATCGACGAGGCGGCCAAACTCTTCCTGATTTCGCTCGGCGTTTTCTTCGTCGTCTACATCAATACCTTCCACGGAATCCGCTCGGTCGACCCGGC
>JAISDL010000023.1 GCA_031264825.1 Accumulibacter sp.
GTCGTACAACTACACGCTCTGTTCGATCCACACCGTGTACTTGAAATACGTTCTTTGCCAAATCCAAACCAATGCGTGTAAGCTTCATCTCGGATTCCTCCTGCTCGTAACTGGTTAATGGAACTGCTTCCTTTACTGCTTAATGAAACTGCTTTCATTTCTGCTCCTCCAGTTTGGCACATCTGATGCCGTGGGAACAGGAGGAGTCCATCCCATTAACCTATACCGCCCCATTCCGTCATTCATACGTATGCGGAATCGTTGGGGTTCGCTGCGCTCACCACCAACCTATACCCGCCATTCCATCATTCATGCGCCTGTGGAACGTTGGGCATCGCTTCGCTCACCCCAACCTATACCGCCGATAGGGCACGGCACGCCGTGCCCCTACGGGTCGGTCACCGACGGGGAAGAGCTTTGAACCACCCGATCGGTTTTCATCTGATCCCTGATCCCTGATCCCTGATACCTGATTTCCGTGCAACGCGCTTCGATTTATGCTTCAATGCTCATTCGTCCCGATCGGAATCGAAATGAACATTATTCTGAAAACTCCCGAAGAAATCGAGAAGATGCGTCTCGCTTGCCGTCTGGCCGCCGACGTGCTCGATTACATCACTCCTTTCGTCGTCCCCGGTGTCACGACCGGCGAACTCGACCGGCTCTGCCACGAATACATGGTCGATGTCCAGGGCTGCATTCCCGCGACACTCAACTACGCGCCGAGGGGCTGCACGCCGTATCCGAAATCGATCTGCACGTCGATCAATCACCAGATTTGCCACGGCATCCCCGGCGACAAACCCTTGAAGAACGGCGATATTCTCAATATCGACGTGACGCCGATCAAAAACGGCTACCACGGCGACACGAGCCGCATGTATCCGGTCGGCGAGGTTTCGATCCAGGCCAAGCGTCTCTGCGAAATCGCTTTTGAATGTATGTGGCTCGGTATTGCAAAGGTTCGTCCCGGCGCTCGTCTCGGCGATATCGGGAACGCGATCCAGCGTTACGCCGAAAAATCGGGTTGCTCGGTCGTGCGCGAATTCTGCGGACACGGCGTCGGCGCGGGCTTCCACGAGGACCCCCAGGTACTGCATTACGGGATGGCGGGAAGCGGCCCCGAACTCAAGCCCCGCATGATTTTCACGATCGAGCCGATGGTCAACGCCGGGAAGGCGGCGATTCGGCAAATGGCCGACGGCTGGACGGTCGTCACCAAGGATCACAGCCTGTCGGCGCAGTGGGAACATACGGTGCTCGTCACCGAAACCGCTTACGAAGTTCTGACGCTGTCCCCCGGAGCACGCGGCAAGCCCGACTGGATCGCATAAGCCAAGAAACCTCGGTCGAGCGCCGACTTTTCTTTTCAAAACGGTTTGGATGAAATGAGCGGACGACCCTTCGAAGCGACTTCCGCGACGCGGAACGAGACGCTGGCGCGGTACAAATCGCGTTTGACGGTGGAGAGCGAGGCGATTTATCGCGCGTGCCCCATTGACGCTTCGCCCCGCCTGCTCTTCGAGCGCAGCGCGCTGATCGACGGCGTTCTGCGCGACCTGTGGGCGGAAATGGAAATTCCCGACACGCTTGCGCTCGCCGCCGTCGGCGGGTACGGGCGCGGCGAATTGTGGCCGCATTCCGACATCGACATCCTCTTGCTCCTTGCCGAAGCGCCGGACGGCGCGACGGCAGAGAAACTCGAAGCTTTCATCCGCCTGCTCTGGGACATCGGCCTCAAGGTCGGGCAGAGCGTGCGGACGATCGAGGACTGTTTGAGCGAGGCGGCAGGCGACCTGACGATCCGCACCTCGCTCGTCGAGGCGCGCTTTCTCGTCGGGAACCGCGCGCTCTTTGGCGACTTCGAGTCGAAATTCAGCGCGCGCGTCGACCCGCAACGCTTCTACACGGACAAGAAACTCGAGCAGTACGAGCGCTATCTGCGCTATCAGGAATCGCCCTACTCGCTCGAACCGAACTGCAAGGAAAGCCCCGGCGGACTCCGCGACCTTCAGATGATCCTCTGGATAGCGAAAGCCGCGGGTTTCGGGCATTCGTGGGAAGAAATGCTTCGGCACGGATTCATCACGGCGTCCGAAAAGGAATCGATCGAGCAGGGGGAAAACTTTTTGCGGCGCGTGCGCATCCTGCTGCATCTGCATACGAAGCACAATGAGGACCGCCTGCTTTTCGATTATCAGGAGGCGCTCGCCCACGAACTCGGATTCGAGGCGACCCCAGTGAAGCGCGCGAGCGAACTGATGATGCGGGAATATTACCTGACGGCAAAAAGAGTCGTCCAGTTCAACACGATTCTCCTGCAAAACCTCGGTACAGCGATCTTCCCGGCGCGCGAATGCGAGCCTGTCCCGATCGACGAGGACTTCCAGAATACCTACCAGCTTCTCGACATCGTCCATGAAGACGTCTTCAACGCGAAACCGCGCGCCATTTTCCGGACCTTCGAATTGATGCAGGAGCACTCCGAACTCAAGGGGCTGACCTCGCGGACGATTCGCGCGCTCTGGCGGGCGCACACGCTGATCGACGACGCCTTCCGCGCGGACCCGGAAAACAAGGCGCGCTTCATCGGGATTTTCAAGCGCGACCGCTGCGTATTGATCGAACTGCGCCGGATGAACGAACTCGATATCCTCGGCGCGTATCTGCCGAAATTCGGCGCGATCGTCGGCCAGATGCAGCACGACCTCTTTCACGCTTACACGGTCGATCAGCACACGATGCAGGTTCTCAGGGGGCTGCGGCGCTTTTCGCTGCCCGAATTCGCGCACGAATACCCGTTCTGCAGCCGCCTGATTTCGGAGATCGACGCCGTCTGGCTGATTTACGTCGCCGCGCTCTTCCACGATATCGCCAAGGGACGCGGCGGCGGTCACCCCGAACTCGGCGCCGTCGACGCGCGCGAATTCTGCGAGAGCCACGGCCTTTCGGAGGAAGAGACCGAACGCGTCGCGTGGCTCGTCAGAAACCATATCGTCATGTCCGGGGTCGCGCAAAAGAGAGACATCACCGACCCGGACGTCATTGAAGACTTCGCGTCGGTCGTCGGCGACGCGTGGCGCCTCACCGCGCTTTGCCTTCTGACCGTCGCCGACATCCGCGGCACGGGGCCGAAAGTCTGGAACGGCTGGAAAGGGCGTCTGCTCGAAGACCTCTTCAGCGAAACGTCGCGCTTCCTGCTCCTCGACCACAAACCCGCGCCGCAGGGCATCTTGCGTGAGCGGCAGCGGGAGGCGCGGACGATCTTGCGTTATTTCGCCGTCGAAGAAAACGCGCAGGACGCGCTCTGGGACGAACTCGGCACGACTTATTTTCTTCGCCATTCGCCCGACGAAATCGCATGGCACGCGCGCGTCCTCCATGACCGCGTAGACAGTGACAAACCCGTCGTCAAGGCGCGCACCCGGCTCCACGGCGAAGGAATCCGGGTCTTCGTCTACACGAAGGACATAAGCGACCTCTTTTTCCGCCTCGCGAGTTTTTTCAGCCGCGCCGGGTACGACATCGTCGACGCGAAAATCGAAACGACGCGCCACGGCTATGCGCTCGACAGCTTTCTGATTTTCGACGTCGGCGGCCGCGACGGCGACCGGAACATGATTTCGTACATCGAACACGAGCTTTCCGACCGCCTGCTTCGGCAGGCGCCGCCGGACGCGCCGGCGCAGAGCCGCGTCTCTCGCCAGGTCAAGTATTTTCCGATCCAGCCGCACGTTTCGATCCAGCCGGACGAAAAAGGCATCTACTGCATCGTGTCGATCAGCGCCGCCGACCGTCCGGGACTGCTCTACGCGATCTCCAGGGCGCTCGCCGAACACGGGGCGAATATCCACACGGCGAAGATCGTCACGCTCGGCGAGCGCGTCGAAGACAACTTCCTCGTCTCGGGCGGCGGCCTCGAAGACAGCGCCGGACGGATTCAACTCGAAACCGAGTTACTCGCCGAGCTTTCGGGAAACAGTACGTCGGTGTAGCCGAAGGAGCGGAAATCGACGATCCGCATCGGGTAGAGGATTCCGTCGAGATGGTCGCATTCGTGCTGGACGACGCGGGCGTGAAAGCCCTCGGCGTCGCGCTCGATGCGTTCTCCCGAAAGGGTAAAGCCGGTGTAGCGAAGGCGCGCGCGACGCGGAATCCTCGCGCGCAGGCCGGGGAGCGAGAGGCAGCCTTCCCAATCGTCTTCGGTCTCTTCCGACGGAAAGGCGAGGACGGGGTTGATCAGCACGGTATAGGGGAGTTCCTCGGCCTCCGGAAGCCCCGCGTCGAAGCCGAAGACGACGATGCGCAGGCTCTCGCCGATCTGCGGCGCGGCGAGACCGACGCCGTTTTCACTGAGCATCGTCTCCTTCATGTCGCCGACGAGACGGTGCAGTTCGGGCGTATCGAAGGCTTCGACCGGGCGCGCGACATCGAGGAGGCGGGGGTCGCCCATCCTGAGAACGCTTCTGACCGTCATAAGGTCTTTTCGATGAGCGTCAGAATGCGCGCCATCGAGTTTCGGAGAACGTCCGGCGTCAGTTCAAAGCGGATTCCGTCGCGGCTTTCCGCGCGCCCCGCCGCGTAGTTCGCCACGACGTTGATCGCGGCGTAGGCGAC
>JAISDL010000040.1 GCA_031264825.1 Accumulibacter sp.
ATTGCGCCAAAACGGCGCCGCCTGCGCCGCGCCGGACCGCCGTCGCGGACTGATGGGGCGCGGCGCTTGGCGGGCGGTCGAAAACCGTTTTCTGGAACAAGCGATCGAGGGACGTTTACACGCGACTTTTGAAGTCATTTACGGCCACGCATGGAAGGGCTTATCAGGAGACAGGAAACAGATGAAAACCGATCGGTGGCTCAACGATTCTTCTCCGGCCGAAGACCGCAAGAATTCTCTGTCTCCTGACATCTGTCTCCTGTCTCCTGACCCCTGATAAAGCGCGCGCGCACGCGGAGATCGTCTCCGATGCGGCGCGTATCGTCGATCCGAAGGCGTTTTTTTTCGTCGAGCGCCTCGATCGCCGGCAGGCCGAATACGCCGCGCGCAGGTTCGCCGATCACGCAGGGCGCCAGATAGAGCAGAAGTTCGTCGGCAAGACCGGCTTCGAGCAGGGCGCCGTTTACGCGCGCACCCGCTTCGACGTGAAGCTCGTTGATCTGACGACGTCCCAACTCGCGCATCAGTTCCACGAGGCCGACCCGCCCACGCGGCCCCGGAAGAAAGAGAATTTCCGCGCCGGACTTTTCGAGCGCGCGCGCCTTGCGAATCGTCTCTCGATCTTCGCGCGCGGCTACGATCACGACCTTCCCGCCGTCGAAAATTCGCGCGTCGGGCGAAATCGAGAGGCCGCTGTCGGCGACGATTTTCAGAGGCGGGCGCTGCGTTTTCACGCCGCGAACGTCGAGCCGTGGGTCGTCTTTTTCGACCGTGCCGACGCCGGTCAAAATCGCGCACGCACGCGCGCGCCAGCGCCGACCGTCGAGCCGCGCGTCTTCTCCGGTGATCCACCGGCTTTCGCCGCCGACGAGCGCGGTTTTACCGTCGAGGCTCGCCGCCGCCTTGATCCGCACCCACGGGCGACCGCGCGTCATGCGCGAGACGAAGCCGCGATTGAGTGTATTCGCCTCGTCTTCCATGAGGCCGCATTCGACCGCAATCCCCGCTTCGAGCAGCGCCGACATCCCCCGTCCGGCGACTTCCGGGTTCGGGTCGCGCATCGCCGCGACGACGCGCGAGACGCCCGCCGAAATCAGCGCGTCCTTGCACGGCGGCGTCCGACCGTGGTGCGAGCACGGTTCGAGCGTCACGTAGACGGTCGCGCCGCGCGCGTCTTCCACTGCGCCGAGCGCGTCGATTTCCGCGTGCGGCCCGCCGGCGAATCGGTGCCAGCCTTCGCCGACGATGCGGTCGTCGCGCACGATCACGCACCCGACGCGCGGATTCGGCGTCGTCGAATACGCGCCGCGTTCGGCGAGGCGCAAGGCGCGCGCCATGAATTTGCGGTCAAGCGCGCTGAAGGGCATCCGCGTCAGCGACGTCGGCGTTCCTGGGGCGGGTCCGAGACTTCGCGCACGAGGTCGGAAAAATCGTCGAGGTCTTCAAAATTGCGGTAGACGGAAGCGAAGCGCACGTAGGCGACCTTGTCGATCTTTTTCAGCTCGCGCATGACCATCTCGCCGATGTTTTCGGAGCGAACTTCGCGTTCGCCGAGCAGGAGCAATGTGCCCTCGATCCGCGCGAGCGCGGCGTCGACCGCCTCGAGCGTCACTGGGCGCTTTCGCAACGCAAGCCAGAAACTCGCCGCGAGTTTCCCGGAGTCGAAATCGGCGCGTGAGCCGTTTTTCTTTACGACTTGCGGCAAGCGAATTTCGGCGCGTTCAAAGGTGGGAAAGCGCTTCTCGCACGACAGGCAACGCCGGCGGCGGCGGACGATATCGCCTTCGTCGCTCAGGCGCGTATCGGCCACCGTCGTTTCCGGAGACCCGCAAAACGGACACTTCATCGGCGCCCCGCCCCGGAGCGTGCGGTCATTTTCTGAGACTCACGCTCCATAGACCGGGAACTTCCGGCAAAGCGCGGCGACCTTCCCGCGCACCTTGGTACAAGTCGCGTCGTCTTCCGGCGCGTCGAGGATGTCCGCGATCAGGTGCGCGACCTCTTCGGCCTCGGCGTCGCCGAAGCCGCGCGTCGTCATCGCGGGCGAACCGACCCGGATTCCCGACGTGACCATCGGCTTTTGCGGGTCGTTCGGAATGCCGTTCTTGTTGACCGTGATGTTCGCCTTTCCGAGCGCGGCTTCGGCCTCCTTACCGGTGATGTTTTTCGGACGCAGATCGATCAGGAAGACGTGCGATTCGGTGCGTCCCGAAACGACGCGCAAGCCCCGCTCGGTGAGCACGCGCGCGAGCGTCTGCGCGTTGGCGAGCACTTGCTTCTGGTACGCGCGGAATTCGGGCGACGCCGCTTCTTTGAACGCGACGGCCTTGGCCGCGATGATGTGCATCAGCGGCCCGCCTTGCAGTCCGGGGAAGACCGCCGAATTGATCGTTTTTTCGTGCTCCTGTTTCATCAGGATGACGCCGCCGCGCGGCCCGCGCAGCGTCTTGTGCGTCGTCGAGGTCACGACGTCGGCAAAAGGAACCGGGTTGGGGTAGTAGCCCGCGGCGATCAGGCCGGCGTAGTGCGCCATATCGACGCAGAAGATCGCGCCGACGTCCTTTGCGACCTTGGCGAAGCGCTCGAAATCGATCCGCAGCGAATACGCGGACGCGCCCGCGATGATGATCCTCGGTTTGTGCTCGTGCGCCCTGGCTTCCATCTGGTCGTAGTCGATCGCTTCACGAGCGTCGAGTCCGTAAAAGACCGCGTTGAACCATTTGCCCGACATATTGAGCGCCATCCCGTGCGTCAGATGCCCGCCCTCGGCGAGGCTGAGCCCCATGATCGTATCGCCGGGTTTGGCAAACGCCATCAGGACGGCTTGATTGGCTTGCGAACCCGAATTGGGCTGGACGTTGGCGCAGTCCGCGCCGAAAAGCGCTTTCAAGCGCTCGATCGCAAGCCGTTCGACGACGTCGACGTGCTCGCAGCCGCCGTAGTAGCGCTTTCCGGGGTAGCCTTCTGCGTACTTGTTGGTCAGTTGCGAGCCTTGCGCCTCCAGAACGGCGCGGCTCACGTAATTCTCCGACGCGATCAATTCGATATGGTCTTCCTGGCGGCGGTTCTCGTTTTCCCTGGCCGCCCAGACTTCGGGGTCGACGTCTTTGAGTGTGATTTTCGCTGAAAACATGCTTGCCTCGCGGGAGATGAAAAGATGAACGCAACAATAACATATTCGGCCCCCGCAAGCCTCTCTCAAGTCAAATCGCGGACGCGCTGACCGTCTTCCGGCCCCGGAGGGGCGGCACTCGCTTGCGAATTCTCGCGCCGCGAAAATTCCTTCGCAAAAAAACGCCATTTTGTCGCGTTGAACCTATAATAGTTACAAATTCGCACAGTAGCGCTGTTCCGATCAACCTACCTTCGGTGTACGCAATGTCCGATATTTATCTCTCACGTCAACCCTTGGTCAACCACCAGAGCAGGATCATGGCGATCCGCCTCTCGCTCCATGCCATTGGAAAGCCGTCGGCGCGCGACGCCGTCCACGCCCTGACCCCCCTGCTCGAACACTGGCTTTACGGCAAGCGGATGGTTTTCATCGACCCCGCGTCGATACCGTACACCCCTCAACTCTTCGACTGGCCGATCCCGGAAAACACGATGATGGAAGTGCCTCCGTCGGCGCTCGTCGGCCCGGAAAGCGCCCCGCTCGTCGAGCAGTTGAAGACGCTGCCGATTTCGCTCGTCCTCGTCTACGACGACGACGCGGAAAAAGCCGCCCTGACCGGGGTTCGCTTTCGCTTCGTCAATTTCGACGCGAAGCGCTATCCGCCCGACCAGCTCAAGGGCTTGCTGATCAAGACGCGCGACTACGGGCTCGGCGTCGCGTACAACGTATACGACGCGGCGAGCTTCCAGGCCTGCATCGACGCGGGGATCAACGCAGCATCGAGCTGGTTTTTCAAGTTGCCCGACAGGACGAAAAAGGCCAAGTCGCTGAACCCGGCGCAGGCGAACATCATCCGCGTCCTGAACCTCGTCCGCAAGAACGCCGACGTTCAGGAGATCGAAGAAGCGCTGAAGCAGGACATCGCGATTTCCTACAAGCTGCTCCGCTACATCAACTCGGTCGGCTTCGGGCTCTCGTGCGAGGTGCAATCCTTCCGCCACGCCGTGACGATCCTCGGCTACGAAAAGCTCAACAAATGGCTGTCCTTGCTCCTCGTGACGGCGAGCAAGGCGCCGATGGCGCAAGCGCTCATGTACACGGCGCTCACGCGCGCGCGTCTGATGGAACTCCTGGGGAGCGACCTCATCGACCCGCAGGAACAGGACAACCTCTTCATCACGGGCGCGTTTTCGCTGCTCGACGCGCTTCTCGGCGTCGACATGGAGCAAGTGCTCGAAACGATGACCCTTCCTTCGTCGATCTGCGACGCGCTCCTCGGGCAGGAGGGCGTCTACAGCCCCTTCCTCAACCTGACGAAGACGAGCGAAGGCGAAGACGGCCAGGCGATCGCCGACCAGGCGGCGATGCTCGGCCTGACGGCACAAAAATTCAACGTCTCGCAAATGCAGGCGCTCTCTTTCGCCGACAGGATGGATTTTTGACGAAGTACCGCCATCGTCATGTACGGGATGCTCCTTCCGCCTTCCGCACTGCTCGCGCGACCACGGGCATGGATTGAAACATTGAAGACTTCCGACCTCAGTTTTCTGGACTTGGTCGGCAACGGAAAAAAATACCGTGTGCCGGCGTTTCAGCGCGATTACTCGTGGGAACAGGAGCAATGGGAAGACCTGTGGAATGACATCGATGCCTTGACGGCATCACACGACGCGCGCCACTACATGGGCGCGATCGTCGTCGAGGCCAAATCGGATCGGGACTTCCTGATCGTCGACGGTCAACAGCGCGTCGCAACGCTGAGCATTCTCGCGCTGGCCGTTATTTCCATCCTGCAAAATCTCGGCGACACCACGGATGATCGTGCGCGAAACCGCGACCGCGCGACACGCTTGAGAGAGCGCTTCATCGGCGAGAAAGACCCGGCTTCCCTGCTCGAAAGCAGCAAGCTCGTCCTCAACGCCAACGACGACGCCTTCTATCAGGATTATCTGGTGCAACTGCGCCCGCCGAATAATCCGCGCGGCATGCCAAATTCGAACCGCTTGTTGTGGGAGTGTTTTTGCTGGTTCAAGGATCGCCTGACGCAGAAACTCCCCCAAAGCGGCGAATGGTTCGCGTCCTTGTTATCGGAAACCGTCGCCCGACAGTTGCTTTTCATCCTGATTGCGGTCGAGGATGAACTGAGCGCCTACGTCGTCTTCGAGACGCTCAACGCGCGCGGTCTGGAACTGTCTTCGACGGATTTACTGAAGAACTATCTGTTTTCCAGGGTAAGCGTTCCTGCCGATCTGACGGCCTTGCAACGCCGCTGGAAAACCCTCGTCGATATCGTCAGGCAGGAACGCTTCCCGGATTTTCTCCGCTATCATCTCTTGTGCGAATCGCCCCAAATTCGCAGGCAACGCCTCTTCAAGGAGGTCCGCGACCAGGTCAAGACGCCCGCTCAAGTGTTTGCCTTGATGGACGCGATCGAGAGGAGAGCCGAGTTGTTCGCGGCGATAAACGACGCCGAGCACGAATATTGGCAGGACAATCCGCCGGCAAAGCCTTACGTGCGCGAGTTGTTGTTGTTCAAGGCAAGCCAGATGACCCCGCTCTTGTTCGCGGCCTACGAAAAATTGGATCCGGCGGATTTCGTCCGCGTTCTCAAGCTCGTGAGCGTGATTTCCTTCCGCTATACCATCGTCGGCGGCTTGAATACCAACGCGCTCGAACCCGCTTACCACTGCGCCGCCAAGGCATTGCTCACCGACCAAATCACCCGCCCCGCCGAAATATTCAAGTGCCTGCGAGACATTTATGTCGAAGATGAAAAATTCAGGCGCGATTTCGAGGTCAAGGAGATCGTGACGAGCGGGCAGAGCAAACGGCTCGCCAAATACATTTTATGCAAACTGGAAGCAGACGCCACGGGAGTGTCGCGCGACTACGAGGCGGACACCGGAACGATAGAGCATATTCTGCCGGAAAACCCGTCCGCCGCGTGGATACCGTATTTCACGGAAGAGCGGCAGAAGGACTTCATTTATCGCCTCGGCAATTTGAGCTTGCTCGAACCGGCGCTCAATCGTCAGGCGGGCAATGGCTTGCTGGCCGACAAGCTGCCGCTTTACGCGCAAAGCGCTTACGAGCAAACCCGGTCTGTCGCCGGGAGTGGATTGCAAGAGTGGATGCCCGCGTCTCTTGACGAACGCCAACGGAGGATGGCGCAGAAAGCCTGCCACGTCTGGCGGTCCGATTTCGTTTGATTCCTTTTCCCGTTCGTACATGCTTTGATGCCGAGCCGCATGGCTTGGGACGAACCGGGAAAGGAATCAAAACGTCCCGATGACCCACATGGGCACGCTCAGGCCCGGCGACCCCGGCGCGTCGTGCGGGACGAAATTCCCGTCCCCGGTGGGGTCGATCAGCGTGTAGGGCGCACCGTTTTCAGGGGTGACGGTGACTTGGTACAACTTGCCGTTGACGCGGTGTTCCTCGACGATTTCACCGCTTTCGTTCTGCCGGATCGTGACCTGCGGCTGGACGGAATCGTCGATGACTTCGACGGGAGGCGGCGGCTCTTCGGCTTGCGCCACGGAAAAAGCGGCGGCGCAAAATAGTACGACAAACAGAATCGGGCGGCGCATGCGATACATTCGGCAGTTCCTGAAAACGCGGGGCAAAAGAATTATATTAGGAATCGTCAAAAAACAAGCCTTTTTTTGGCGTTGTTTTTACTTGGTATGAAGGTGGACTTTGCCCACCTTCATACCCAAATCAACCCGGCAAAAAGGTGGGTTTTACTTTTTGACGAGCGCTTCACAGGTTGAGCCATATCTCGCGCTCGACCGAGAGCTTCGCAAAACCGTGCTTTTCGTAATGCCGGAAGATCGCGGCGACGACTTCCTTCGGCTCGTCGATCACCTGGACGAGTTCGACGTCTTCGGGCGAAATCACTTTTTCCGTGACGAGCGTATTCCTGAACCAATCGACGAGGCCGCGCCAGAAAGGCTCGTGCACCAGAATGACCGGAATCTTTTGGGACTTCCCGGTCTGGACGAGCGTCATCGCTTCGAGCAGTTCATCGAGCGTCCCGAATCCGCCGGGCATCACGACGTAGGCGTTGGCAAAGCGGACGAACATGTATTTTCGCGCGAAAAAATGCCGAAACGACAGCGAAATGTCCTGGTATCCGTTCGGTATCTGCTCGCGCGGCAACTCGATATTCAGTCCGACACTCGGAGACTTGCCGTGGAAAGCGCCCTTGTTCGCGGCTTCCATGACACCGGGGCCGCCGCCGGAAATGACCGAGAACCCCGCGTCGGAAAGCAGACGCGCGATTTCCTCGGCCAGGATGTAATACGGCGAGTCGGGCGAGAAACGCGCGCTGCCAAAAATCGAGACCGCCGGACGGATCGACGAGAGACGCTGCGTTGCATCGACGAATTCTGACATAATGCCAAAAATCCGCCACGCTTCCTGCGAGGCGAACGCATTGGAAATATCGGGGTCGCCGTCGAGCGGCACTTTTTGACTTTTTCTCTTTTCGATCATGCCTGTCCTATTGCTGGTTGACGGTTCTTCGTACCTCTACCGCGCCTTTCACGCGATGCCGGATTTGCGGAACGCGCAAGGCGACCCGACGGGCGCCATTTACGGCGTCCTGAACATGCTGCGCCGCCTGGACAACGATTTCAAGGCGAGGCAAGTCGCGTATAAAGCCTGCATTTTCGACGCCAAGGGAAAAACCTTCCGCAACGACTGGTATCCAGACTACAAGGCCAACCGCGCGCCGATGCCCGACGACCTCGTCCGGCAGATCGAGCCGATCCACGCGGGCGTCGCCGCGCTCGGCTGGCCGGTGCTGAGCGTCGGCGGCGTCGAGGCTGACGATGTGATCGGAACGCTCGCGCGGCGCGCGGCTTCCGAGGGCCTCGACGTCGTCATTTCGACCGGCGACAAGGATATCTCCCAACTTGTCGATGAGCATATCACACTTGTCGATACGCTGCGCAACGAGGCTTCCGACGCCGCCGGTGTCAAGAAGCGCTTCGGCGTGCCGCCCGAACGCATCGTCGACTACCTGATGCTCGTCGGCGACGCCGCCGACAACGTCCCCGGCGTTCCGAAAGTCGGCCCGAAAACGGCGGTCAAATGGCTCGACCAATACGGGTCCATCGGCGGCGTCGTCGTCGCGGCGGACGAAATCGGCGGCGCCGTCGGAGAAAGCCTGCGTCAAGCACTCGACTTTTTTCCGATGAGCCGCAAATTGCTCACGATCCGTTGCGACGTCGACGCGCCGGAAATGCCGAAAACGCTCGACGCGCTCACGCCGCGCCCACCGGACAGGGCTTTCCTCGCCGATTTTTTCGCCCGTTACGAGATGAAATCCTGGCTCAAGGAAGTCCGTAATGCGCAAAGCGCGGAGAATGCCGAGCCTGCCGAAGCTTTCGCCTCTGAGCCTTCCGGCACGGGCGAGGCGGCGTCGCGCGAAAAAGCCGCTCCCCCGCAGTACGCTTCACCGCCGCCGAGCCTTTTCGGCAATGAAGAAATCGACCGCTCGGCGTATGAAACGATTCTCGACTGGGAAAGTCTGGAACGCTGGATCGCAAAAATCGAAGCGGCGCCGCTGACCGCCGTCGATACCGAGACGACGAGCCTCGACGCCTTCGGCGCGCGCCTCGTCGGAATCTCCTTCGCCGTCGCTCCCGGGGAAGCAGCCTACCTTCCGCTGCGACACGACTACGCCGGCGCGCCCGATCAACTGCCGCTCGATACCGTCGTCCGGCGTCTCGCCGCGTGGTTCGAATCGTCCGCGCACGCGAAGATCGGACAAAATCTCAAATACGACCAGCACGTTTTGGCCAACCACGGCGTCGCGCTTCGCGGTGTCGCGCACGACACCCTGCTCGAATCCTACGTCGTCGAGTCGGGCAAGGACGGCGCGCGGACGCACGACCTCGGGCGGCTCGCGCTGCGTCACCTCGGCTTCGAAACGATCGCGTACGAAGACCTCTGCGGCAAGGGCGCAAACCAGATCGGGTTCAGCCAGGTCGACGTCGACCGCGCCTCCGTCTACAGCGCCGAGGACGCCGACCTCTGCCTGCGCCTACACGCGCGCCTCTACCCGATGATTCTGGCCGACGCGGGACTCGCGCGGATTTACACCGAAATCGAAATCCCCTCGCGTGAAATCCTTTTCAGGATGGAACGCACCGGCGTTCTCATCGATTCGGCGTTGCTCGGAGAGCAAAGCACTGAAATCGGCGCGCGTCTCAAGGAACTCGAGATCAAAGCTTACGAGGCCGCGGGGAGGTCGTTCAACGTCAATTCGCCGAAGCAACTCGCCGAAATCCTCTTCGGGAAGCTCGGCCTCCCGGTCAAAAAGAAAACACCGTCGGGAACGCCTTCGACCGACGAGGAAGTCCTTTCCGAACTCGCGCTCGACTACCCGCTCCCGAAAACGCTGCTCGAAATCCGCCAGCTCGCCAAACTCAAAGGCACGTACACCGACAAGCTGCCGAAAATGGTCAACCCGACGACCGGGCGCGTGCACACGAGTTTCGCGCAAGCCGTCGTCGTCACCGGGCGGCTCGCGTCGAGCGACCCCAACCTCCAGAACATCCCCGTGAGAACGCCCGAGGGGCGGCGCATCCGCGCCGCTTTCGTCGCCCCGCCGGGACGCCGCATCGTCTCGGCCGACTACTCGCAGATCGAGCTACGCATCATGGCGCACCTCTCGGAAGACCCCCGTCTGCTCGAAGCCTTCGCGCGGGGGGAAGACGTACACCGCGCGACGGCGGCTGAAATCTTCGGCGTCACGCCGGATCACGTCGCGTCCGACCAGCGTCGTATCGCCAAGGTCATCAATTTCGGCCTGATCTACGGGATGAGCGCGTTCGGTCTCGCGCGGCAGATCGGGCTCGAACGCGGCGCGGCACAAGCGTATATCGACCGTTACTTCGCGCGCTACCCCGGCGTCGCGCGCTATATGGAAAAAACGAGGAACGCCGCGAAAGCGAACGGCTGCGTCAAAACCGTCTTCGGCCGCCGCCTCTGGCTCGCCGACATCCACGCGACGCAAGCCGGCCGCCGCCAAGGCGCCGAGCGCGCCGCGATCAACGCGCCGATGCAGGGGACGGCCGCCGACCTCATCAAGCTCGCAATGATCGCCGTCCAGGACTGGATCGACCGCGAAAAGCTCGAAACGCGCCTGATCCTCCAGGTACACGACGAACTCGTCCTCGAAGTGCCCGAGAACGAACTCGACCGCGTCCGCGACGCACTCACGCCGCTGATGACGCAGGTCGCGGCGCTCCGCGTCCCGCTCGCCGTCGAAGTCGGCGTCGGCGCGAACTGGGACGAGGCGCATTGATCAGAGGGCAGAGCGCTCAGAAACGTTCCTTCGTAATCAGCGGTATAGGTTGGGCTGCGCGGAGCAAAGCCAACATTCCGCATGCGCGTGAATGATGAAATAGGAGGGGTTTGGAAGGTTTGGAAACGCGCCGACGCTTACCGAATCGCCATAAACCCCCTTCATTTCCCCCTTATCAGGGGGAAAGTTGGGAATCCATGCCGCGTCGCTTTGTTCAGTAGGTTTTCACGCAGTCATTTGCCGTCTGTTGGGCTTCACATTCGTTCAGCCCAACGATCATGGCGCGAATCGGTGCCACCCCGTATAATGAAACATTGCCAGTGATTCACCGATCTCCGAGTTAGAGGCACCAAGAGGGGGTGCTTGGCCGAGGTGGCGGATCACAGGCATTTGCTCTTTGCGTAATTCATCGCGGCGTCATTGTCGGCGATGATTTTTTGCGCCCAAATCCCGGGGCGTTTCACGCTAACCTATAGCTCAGATGTCAG
>JAISDL010000054.1 GCA_031264825.1 Accumulibacter sp.
GGGCGGCAAATTGCTTCGTACGATCGGTCAAGCGAGAGCGAACTTTGCGATGACGATGATGGCGACCTGCTACAACCTGAAGCGGCTCGTCTACTTCCAGAAGGCGGGAATCGAGGCGATCTGACGCCCAAAATGCGTCGAATTGCCGTCCTCGGAGGCGATTCGGTACCAAGCGAGGGCAAATCCACCGAGGAAAACCCCGAATTGCCGAAAACTTTGAGTCGTGTTCGCTTCCAATCACAGTCGTGTCTCAGATTTCACCAAAAATCATGGGTTGTTCGAGGTGCCCTATAATGAAACATTGCCAGTGATTCACCGATCTCCGAGTTAGAGGCACCAAGAGGGGGTGCTTGGCCGAGGTGGCGGGTTACAGGCATTTGCTCTTTGCATCATTCATCGCGGCGTCATTGTCGGCGATGATTTTTTGCGCCCACATCACGGGTTGTTTCACGCTAACCTATACCGCCGGCGGGCACGGCACGCCGTGCCCCTACAATCCTCCGATCCCTGATTCCTGATCCCTGATCCCTGTCAGCAAGCGTTCGCGCGCATCGGGGGGAGGCGCGGCGATTTCGAGCCGTTTGTCGCGCGAGGTCTGTCCGCTTTTCAGGAGGATCGCCGACTTAGAGACGCCGAGCCGTTCCGCGAGGAAGGCGATCAGCGCGTCGTTGGCCTTGCCGTCGACGGGAGGAGCGGCGAGCCGGACTTTCAGCGCGCCTCCGTAGAGTCCGGCGATTTCGGTTCTTTTCGCTCCGGGCTGGACGTGCAGCGTGAGCGTCGCGGTTTCGCCGCTTTCCCGGTACCAGCTTTTCGTCATAAGAGGTTCAGCGCGCACTGCATGAGGACGATCGCGATCAGCGGCGAAAGGTCGACGTTGGCGATCAGGGGGACGAAGCGGCGGATCGGCTTCAGGATGGGGAGCGTCAGCCGCGCGAGCGTCTCTCCGGTCGTCGAGTAGGGGTTCGTCCAGGAGAGCAGTGCCTGGATGAGGAGCAGGCTGATCATCATGAGGAGGACGGCGCGCAGACAGCCTTTGAGGGATTCACGGAGAATCACGACGGCGAGCGTTTCGATCGAGTTGAGGTGGAAGTAGCCGTAGAGCACCAAGAGGATCGCGGCCAGAAAAAGCTGGAGGAGGAAGGCCGCGGCGACACTCGAAAAATCGAGGCCGAAGAAGCCCGGAACAACCCGGCGCAGGGGCTTGACGACGCAGTCGGTCAGAGTCATGACGAAGGCGCCGAGCCGTCCGGCGAAGGAGACGCGGCGGAGTTGCATGAAGAAGCGCAGGAGGAGGATCGCCGTAAAAAAATCGACGAACGCCCGCAGGAGGAAGGAGACCGCGCTTTCGATCATTTTGGCCGCCGCGTATCGCGTGCGCTTTTCTCCGCGATCGGCGGGGAAGCCACCGCTTTCGGGAGCGATAAAGCGCTGGGGTCGAAGTCGAAAAACATGGCGGAGGCCTTTAATTTTCGCCGAGTTCCCGTCCGATTTCAGCACTGCGCGCCGACGCGGCGAACGCGCCGTCGATGATGATGTCTTTCAGGTTTCTTTGTGCCATGACGGCGAGCGCCGCTTCGGTCGTCCCGGCTTTCGACGTGACGCGCTCCCGAAGGACGCTCGCGGCGTCGTCGGACTGCGCCGCGAGCTTCGCCGCGCCGAGGACGGTTTCGATCGACAGGAGCCGCGCGTTTTTTTCGCTGAAGCCGAGTTTGAGCGCCGCTTCGTGCAGGGACTCGATGAACAGGAATGCGTAGGCTGGGCCGCTACCGGAAATCGCGGTGATCGCGTCGATCCGGGATTCGTCGTCGACCCAGACGACGCGGCCGACGGCCTGCATGATGCGCTCGGCGCCGCGCCGCGCCGCTTCGGAGACCGAGGGGTGGGCGAAAAGCCCCGTCATTCCGGCGCCGATCAGCGCGGGCGTGTTCGGCATCGCGCGGACGAGATTGTCGTAGCCGCCGAGCCAGCGCGAGAGGTCGACGAGCCTTAGGCCGGCGGCGATCGTGAGGACGAGTTGCCGGTCGAGGAAGGGCGGCAGCGGGTCGCAGGCTTTTCGCATCTGTTGCGGCTTGACGGCGAGCAACACGACGTCGCAGTCGAGCACGGCGGCGCTCACCTCGGCGCGGCAGCGCACACCGTAGGCGCGCTCCAAGCGTTCGCGCCCCGCTTCGTTGATCTCGATCACGGCGATGTCCGTCGCCGGGATCCCTTTGTTCAAGAGGCCGCCGATCAGGGCGTTGGCCATATTTCCGCCGCCCAGGAAGGTGATTTTCACTTTTTTTCCCTTTCCCCAAAAATCGCCGTACCGACCCGGACGAGCGTCGAGCCTTCGGCGATCGCCGCTTCGAGGTCGTGCGACATTCCCATCGAGAGGGTATCGAGTTCGATGCCCTCTTGTTTCAGCGCGTCGAAGAGTTCGCGCAAGCGGGCAAAGCCCGCGCGCTGGCGCGAAAAATCACCTTCAGGCTCCGGAATCGACATCAGTCCGCGCAGGACGAGGCGCGGCAACGCGACGACGAGACGCGCGAGCGCCAAGGCTTCGCCGGGCGGAACGCCGCTTTTGGTCGCTTCGCCGCTCGTGTTGATCTGCAAGCAGACCTGCAAGGGCGCGAGCGCTTCGGGACGTTGCGCGGAAAGGCGCTCGGCGATTTTCAGGCGGTCTATCGAGTGCGCCCACGCGAAATTTTCGGCGACCGGGCGCGTTTTATTGCTCTGGAGCGGGCCGATGAAGTGCCATTCGAGACCCGCCGACGCGAGTTGGACGATTTTCGGGACGCCCTCGCCGACGTAATTTTCACCAAAGATTTTCTGTCCGGCGCGCGCGGCTTCGGCGATACGCTCGACCGGCCACGTTTTGCTCGCCGCGAGCAACGCGATCCCGGCGGGGTCGCGCCCGTATTTTCGGGCGGCGTCGGCGATGCGAGCGCGGACGGATTGCAGGTTGCGGGAGATTGGAATCATAATCCGGTGTAAACTAATGGTTTTCAAGTATAGCATTGCATCCTGACCCGCGTTGAGGACGATTCCTGATGGATATTACTGAACTGCTCGCTTTCGGCGTCAAGAACAAGGCGTCCGATTTGCATTTATCGGCGGGGCTACCGCCGATGATCCGCGTCAATGGCGACATTCGGCGCATCAACCTGCCCGCGATGGACCACAAGGACGTACACTCGATGGTGTACGACATCATGAACGACAGCCAGCGCAAGCACTACGAGGAAACGCTCGAATGCGATTTTTCCTTCGAGATTCCGAACCTTGCGCGCTTTCGCGTCAATGCCTTCGTCCAGAACCGCGGTGCCGGCGCCGTTTTCCGGACGATTCCGTCGAGAGTCCTGACGCTCGAAGAGCTTCGCTGCCCGTCGATCTTCAGGAGCATCGCCGAATATCCTCGCGGAATCGTTCTCGTCACGGGGCCGACGGGTTCGGGCAAGTCGACGACGCTCGCGGCGATGGTCAACCACATCAACGAGACCGACCACGCGCACATCCTGACCGTCGAGGACCCGATCGAGTTCGTCCATGAATCGAAGAAGTCGCTGATCAACCAGCGCGAGGTCGGGCCGCATACGCTTTCTTTCGCCAACGCATTGAAGTCGGCGCTGCGCGAAGACCCCGACGCGATCCTCGTCGGCGAAATGCGCGACCTCGAAACGATTCGGCTCGCGCTGACGGGCGCCGAGACGGGCCACCTCGTTTTCGGCACCCTGCACACGTCGAGCGCCGCCAAGACCGTCGACCGTATCGTCGACGTCTTTCCGGCCGCGGAAAAGGAGATGGTCCGCGCGATGCTTTCCGAATCCCTGCGCGCCGTCATTTCGCAGACCCTGCTCAAGACGAAAGACGGCTTGGGCCGTGTCGCGGCGCACGAGATCATGATCGGGACGCCGGCGATTCGCAACCTGATCCGTGAAAACAAGGTCGCGCAGATGTATTCGGTCATTCAGACGAGCGCGCAGCTTGGTATGCAGACGCTCGATCAGAATCTGCTCGACCTCGTCCGCCACAATGCCGTGTCTCTTGACGAGGCGCGCAGCAAGGCGACGAACAAGGATATTTTCCCGGGCTAACGCGAACGACGGTTCGATCTTGAAACCATCCCGGTTGGAAACATCGGCCTTCGGGGGGATAATCATGCGCTTGGGGATTGTCCCCCTCGAGCGCATTGTCGTCCGGCGCGGTCGGACGTGGATTGAAGCAAACAAACAAACGACATTGGAGTGCGACTAAAACATCATGGAACGCGACCAGGCCCTGAATTTCATGCACGACCTTCTGCGTTTGATGCAGCAGAAGAACGGTTCGGATCTTTTCATCACGTCCCACTTTCCGCCGGCGATCAAGGTCGACGGAAAGATCCTGCCGGTCTCCGACCAAGCGCTGACGCCGCAGCATACGGCCGAACTCGCGCGCTCGATCATGAACGATCGTCAGGCGGCTGAATTCGAGGCGACGAAGGAGTGCAACTTTGCGATTTCGCCGTCGGGGATCGGCCGTTTCCGCGTCAACGTCCTGTGGCAGCAGGGTCATATCGCCGTCGTCTGCCGGACGATCAATCTGACGATCCCGACGCTCGATTCGCTCGGCCTTCCGCCCGTCCTGAAGGACATCGCGATGATCAAGCGCGGCTTGGTCATCTTCGTCGGCGGGACGGGGACGGGGAAGACGACGTCGCTGGCCGCGCTCGTCGACCACCGCAACGTCAACAGTTACGGTCACATCATCACCGTCGAGGACCCGATCGAATACACGCACCAGCACAAGAACTGCATCGTGACGCAACGCGAGATCGGCGTCGATACCGATTCGTGGGAAAACGCGCTGAAGAATTCCTTGCGGCAAGCGCCCGACGTGATCCTGATGGGCGAAATCCGCGACCGTGAGACGATGAATTTCGCGGTCTCCTTTGCCGAAACGGGCCACCTCTGCCTCGCCACCCTGCACGCGAACAACACGAACCAGGCGATCGACCGGGTTCTCAACTTTTTCCCGGAAGACCGTCGTCAGCAGCTTCTGATGGACCTTTCGCTGAATCTCCGCGCGCTCGTTTCCCAACGCCTCCTGCCGAGGAAAAGCGGTCGGGGACGCGTTCCCGCGATCGAGATCATGCTCAATTCGCCGCTGATCTCCGACCTGATTTTCAAGGGCGACATCCCGGAAATCAGGGAAATCATGAAAAAATCGCGCTCCCTCGGCATGCAAACTTTCGATCAGGCATTGTTCGATCACTACGAAGCCGGTAACATCACGTATGAAGAAGCCTTGCGTAACGCTGACTCGATCAACGACCTCCGTCTGCGGATCAAGTTGGAAGGCAAGGAAATCAAGAATCGCGATCTGACCTCGGGGACCACCCACCTCGAAGTCGTATAACCGGATGGCGCGGCCGCCAACAGCAGCGCCGCCCTTTCGGTTTCGCCGTTTGAAGTCCCAAGCGGCGGGAAGATCGCAATATCATAATAACAAAAAACGCTTCTCCCTGTTTCGTAAAGTAAGGGAATTTTTCGTTTCCTGGCGACGATTGGCGCCGGAGATATGCTTGTCCCCGCAAGACCGGGGATCGGGAGGGTGGTAATCTATGGCTTGCCCTATGGTTCTGTACTTTTTCTTTGGATACTCAACATAATATGAAGAAAGCGAAATACCCAGGAATTCCGAGCGTCATCAACGGTAACGGCGCGGTGGCCCACGTCATGCAAAACGTCTGCGGCGGCGTCATCGGCTATCCGATCACGCCTTCGACCGAAATCGCCGAACTGTACGAAGCCTACCGGGCGGAAGGCGGCGTCAACGTCTGGGGCAAGCACCCGTTCTTCTTTGAACCCGAAGGCGAACATTCGGCGCAGACCGGCGCGCTCGGCGCGACGCTACCGGGCGGGCAGTTCATCTCGAACGCCTCGTCGAGCCAGGGGATTCTGTACGGGATCGAATCGCACTACGTCACGGTCGGGAAAAAACTCGGCGGTTTCGTCCTTCAGGTCGCGGCGCGCGTCGTTTCAAAGCATTCGCTGAACGTCATGGCGGGTCACGACGACGTTTACTCGCTCCTGCCGGCAGGCTATACGATCCTTTTCGGCTCGAATCCGCAGGAAGCGGCCGACCTCGCCGCGATCGCCTACCGCGCGTCGTCGCTGTCGATGATCCCGGTTGCAAACGCGATGGACGGCTTTGCGACGAGCCATATGATGTGCGAAACCCTGCTCCCCGAAGCCGGCCTCTTGCGTGAATACCTCGGCGACCCGTCGAGCCGGATCGCCTCCCCGACGCTCGCGCAGGAAATCCTCTACGGAGCCAAAGGGCGTGTATTCCAGTTGAAGCAGTATCTGTCGCGCCACCAGGCCGAGATCGACCCTTCCATGCGTGTGGCGCTGCAAGATTATCTCGACGCCAACGCCGACAAGGTCGAAAAAGACGGCGAAGGCAAGCTCCTCCCGAAAACGCAGGACAACCTGCCCGAAGCGCTACACGCGCAATGGCGGCGGCAATGGCTGAACGCGCACGAAAAGGGCACGCGCCAGCTCGTTCCGGCCTACGTCGACGTCAACAACCCCGGGCTGACCGGAGTCGTCCAGAACCAGCCCGACTTCCAGGCGGGCGCGGCCGACCACCGCGCGCACTTCGCCAAGGACGCCCCCGCGCTCGTGCGTCAGGCGATGGCTGAATACTCGGCCTTGAGCGGACGCGAGTACGCGCCGGTGCGCACCTTCCTGTGCGACGACGCCGAAACGATCATGATCGGCTTGGGTTCGGTGACCGACGACGTCGAAGCCGTCGTGACTTACCTGCGCGCGCAGGGGATGAAAGTCGGCGTCGCGTCGGTCAAGCTCCTCCAGCCCTTCCCCGAAGCCGAAATCATCGCCGCCATCGAGGGCAAGAAAGCGGTCATGGTTCTCGAACGTTCCGAACAGACGGCGCTCGCGAGTTTTGTATCGCAAGCCCTCGTCAAGGCGCGCGAAAACGGCGAGGCGCACGCCGGACACCCGCGCCACGAAGGCATTCCGACCCTGAAGGCCTTGCCGCGTGTCACGACGGCGATCTTCGGACTCGGCGGACACGACCTCCAGCCGCGCCACCTGATCGCCGCTTTCAAGGCGATGGAAGACGGAAAGAGCGCGCCGCTGATCTACCTGGGTTCGCAATTCTTCTCGAACCCCGCGTCGCTCTCGCCCCGGATGGCCGAGTTGCAGAAGCAGTTGAAAAAAGCCTACCCGGAAACCGTGAAGATGGCGCTCGAAACCGGCGAGAATCCGAGGTTGCTTCCCGAAAAAGCCTTCCGCATCCGCTTCCACTCGGTCGGCGGTTACGGAACGATCGCGTCGGGCAAGCTCTTGACCGACATCCTCGCGGGCGCGCTCGAAATGCATTCGAAGTCCGCGCCAAAGTACGGTTCGGAAAAAAGCGGCGCGCCGACGAATTACTACATCACGCTGAGTGCGGAGCCGATCAAGATCACGAACGCCGAACTCGAAGACGTCGAAGTCGTCATTTCACCCGACCACCGCGTATTCAGCCACGCGAACCCCTTGCGCGGGCTTGCCGCGGGCGGGACTTTCATCCTGCAATCGAACGCCGACCCCGAAGACGTTTGGGGACATCTGCCACAGCACGCGAGAAAAACGATCCGCGAAAGGAAGATCAACTTCTTCGTCATCGACGCTTTCGGCGTTGCGAAGCGCCACGCGCCGACCGAAGAGCTTGCGACCCGCATGATGGGAATCGCCTTCATCGGCGCCGTCGTCGGTCACGTCGCTCAAGTCTCGGCGGGTGCCTCGGCGAGCGACGTCCTCGAAAAAGTCCGCAAGCAGATCGCCAAGAAATTCGGCGCGAAGGGCGCGACGGTCGTCGACAGCAATATGGAAATCATCCACGAAGGGATCGAATCGACCCACCGCGTCGATTACACGTCGGCAAACCTCGCCAAGATCGACGCCAAACCCGCGCCGATCATGCTCCGCAACGTCTCGCTGTCGGCGTCGATGTGCCGCCTGCCCGGCGCGTCGGAAACGGCGGGACTTTTCGACAACGAATACTTCAATGAGATTCTCGCCGGACCTTTCCGCGACGGGACGATCAGCGAAGCGCCCGCGCTTCCGGGCGCGGGCATGTTCATGCCGCCGGGCACCGGCGGTTTGAAAGACAAGGGACTTTTCCGCCGTGCCGCGCCGCAGTACGACCCCAATCTCTGTACGGCGTGCATGGAATGTACGCTCGTCTGTCCCGACGCCGCGATCCCCTGCACGGTCCACGAGATTCACGCGCTCCTGCTCCAGGGAATCCGCGCACTCGAGATTCCCGAAGCGCAGCAAGAAGCCCTGCGCGCGCACGTCTACCCCGTCGCCGAGGCCGTGCGAGAAGCCTATCGCCAAACCAAGGGGGCGCGCGCCTTCCATGAACTCGTCGCCGAAGCCGCGTCGCGTCTGCCGGCAAGGCAACCCGTCCTGCTTGCGAATTTCACGAAGCTCGTCGACGTCCTGTCGACCTACCCGGTCGCGCGAACCCGGCCGTTTTTCGACGCCGAGGAAAAAGCCGCTCCCGGCGCCGGTGCGCTCTTCAGCGTGACCGTCGATCCGTGGAAATGCACGGGCTGCCTCGAATGCGTCGACGTTTGCGGCCCCGGCGCGCTGAAGCCGCGCGACCAGGACGATTCGGTCCTCGAAGCGATGCAGGAACGTTTCGAGTTCATGGCAAATCTCCCCGAAACCCCGGCGCGCTTCATCGACAGCGCGCTCGAACAAGGCGGCAGCGACATCAAGCGCCTTTTCCTCGACCGCTCGAATTACTACGCGGCGACCGGCGGTCACGGCGCCTGCCGGGGTTGCGGTGAAGTGACGGCGACGCGGATGATTCTTGCGATGAGCCACGCGATCGGCTCGCGCCGGCGCCAAGCGCATATCGAGGAACTCGAAAACCTGACCGACGCGCTCAGGGAAAAACAAAAAGCGCTTTCGAAAAAAGACGCAAAGCGCCATGACCGTATCGAAAACCTCGCGGCCACGCTCGAAAAACGCCTCTATTTCTTCGAAGGCGGCCCGACGGGCAACGGCCCCTCCGGGACGATCGTCGCCAATTCGACCGGGTGCAGCAGCGTGTACGCCTCGACGGCGCCTTTCAATCCTTTCAACACGCCGTGGGTCAACAGCCTCTTCCAGGACGCGCAGCCGCTCGCCAAGGGAATTTTCGAAGGCGTCGCCTCGCAGGTCGCCGCCGACGTCCGCGCCTTGCGGGTCGCGCGCCTCGAACTCGACGACGCCTACATTCCCGAAAAACACGACGCCGAACTGAAGACATTGCTGTGGTCGCAATTCACGCTCGACGAGCTTCGTCTCGTGCCGACGGTACTGACGATCGGCGGCGACGGCGCCTCCTACGACATCGGATTCGGCGCGCTTTCCCGAATCCTTGCGAGCATGACGCCGATCAAGATGCTCATTCTGAATACCGGCGCGTACTCGAATACGGGCGGACAGGCTTCGACATCGAGCTACATCGGTCAGGATTCCGACCTGGCGCGCGTCGGCGCGGCGTACAACGGCAAGCGCGAGTCGCGCAAAGAGCTTGGCCTCATCGCGGCCTTCCACTCGAACGTTTTCGTCTGCTCGACCTGCACGTCGCTTCAGGGGCATTTCCTCAAAAACGCGCTGGAATTCCTGACTTATACCGACGGCGCCGCGCTCTTCGACGTCTATACGCCGTGCCAGGGAGAGCACGGAATCGCCGACAACGCGTCGGCGAAGCAGGCGAGGCTCGCGGTCGAAAGCCGTATGAGTCCGGCCTTCGTGCATGACCCGCGCCGGGGTAAAAGCATCCACGACTGGTTCTCGCTCGAAGGGAACCCGGAACCGAAGAAGGCTTGGGCGTCCTCGAAGCTCGAATACATTGACGGCGACGGAAAGCTCGCATTCCAGACGATCGCCCTGACGCCGGCGAGCTTCGCGCTCAGCGAAGGCCGGTTCAAGAAGCAGTTCCGCAAACTGCCCGACGGCGTGACCGACGCGGTGCTCATCGAGGAATTCATCGACCTCGACGACGCGCAACGCCAAGGGAAAACGCCCTTCGTCTATTCGACCGACGACAAGAAGCGTCTCGTCCGCCTCGCGGTCGCCCCGGCGATCGTCGCGCTCGTCGAAGAGCGCCGCAAGTTCTGGACTCTGCTCCAATACCTCGACGGTCAGCACGTCTCGAAGATGAGCGCCGAATACAGCGCCGGCGTCGCCGCGCTCCAGGCGAGCGTCAAGGCGCTTCAGGAAGAGCGCGAAACCTCGCTCGACGCGCTCGCGCGCACGATGTCGGAACTCGCCGTTTCGAGTAAAGCCCCGGCGAACGGGAACTTCATCCCGATCGCATCGGCAAGCGCTCCGGCGTCCGCTCAGGCGGCGCGGCCAGAGGCGGGAGCGCCTGCATCAAGCGTCGCCGCGGCCTTCGAATACGACGAAGCCGACGAGGTCAAATGCACCAACTGCAGAACCTGCTATCAGGACCTTCCCGAACTGTTCGAAAAGACGCGCATCGCCGTCGATGGGCAAACGCGCGAGGTCGCGCACCTGATTCCCGGCGCGCTTTCCCGCGTCGCCCTGACGCCGGAACTCCAGAGCCGCATCCGGCGCGTCGCGGCGAACTGCGACGCGGAGATCATTCGATGAGCGCGCCAGATTCGCTACCCAGCGCGCCGCGCGACGCGCTCTCGCGTTATCTCGACGCCGGCGTCGTTCTGAAGAACACGCGGACGCAGATCGACGCGCTCGAACAGACCCCGGCGGTCGAGGCTTTCCACAATCAGATGGCGCTCCTGCAACGCCGCCTGAAGGACAAGCCGCAGGCTTTCCGCGAACTCTTCATTTCCGACGGCGCGGAAGCCGTCGCGTGGGAGTTCAAGCAAGCCGAGCTTGGCGAGGACTTTACCCGGAGGTTCTGGGAAGCCTTGCTCCGCGATGACGACACGAGCAAGCTCTTGATGCGTTTCCTCTGGAGTGTCCCGCTCGGCATGAAGCGCAAGTTCGTCCGCGCGATCGACCGCCACCTCTCGGACCGCTACCCGGTGTTGAAAGGCCTGTCGGAAGACTGGCCGGCGACGAGTTACATCCCGCCGTACATCCGCGACCCTGAAGAGCGCTCGCACGACTTCGGCCTCGTCAACCAAGGCTATCTCGGCTACACGACGCAAGGCTACAGCATGCGCGAAGTCGAGCTTTTCGTCTGGCTCGAAGCCATGCGCGACAAGCAGTGCGAAGACCGTCCCTGCGAACTCGGCCTCAAGATTCCCGGTCGGCCTGACCCCAAGGGCGGTTGCCCGGTCAAGATTCACATCCCGCAAATGCTCGCGCTCATGGGGTCCGGACGTTTCCGCGAAGCGATGCAGTTGATCGAGAGCAGCAACCCGTTGCCCAACGTCACCGGGCGCGTCTGTCCGCAGGAACTCCAGTGTCAGGGCGTCTGTACGCACGCCAAGCGGCCGATCGAAATCGGACAGATCGAGTGGTTCCTGCCGCAGCGCGAAAAACTCGTCAACCCGGACGCGATCGTCGAACGCTTCGCCGGTTTTCCCGACCCTTGGGCGACGGCGGAAAAACCGCCGGTCGCGATCGTCGGGTCGGGGCCGGCGGGGATGATCAACGCCTATCTGCTCGCGGCGGAAGGCTTTCCGGTCGCCGTTTTCGAGTCCTTCCACGCGCTCGGCGGCGTTCTCCGCTACGGTATTCCTGAATTCCGGCTGCCGAACGAGCTGATCGACGATGTCGTCCAGAAGATCAAGCTGCTCGGCGGGAAGTTCATCACGAACTTCGTCGTCGGAAAGACGGCGACGATCCAGGACCTGAAAAACGCGGGCTTCTGGAAGGTCTTCGTCGGTTCCGGCGCGGGTCTGCCGCGCTTCATGAACGTCCCCGGCGAGCATCTGATCAACGTCATGTCGGCCAACGAATTCCTGACGCGCGTCAACCTCATGCAGGGCTTGCGCGAGGATTTTGAGACGCCGCTCCCCGCGACGCGCGGAAAGGAAGTCATCGTCATCGGCGCGGGCAACACGGCGATGGATTCGGCGCGGACCGCGCGCCGCTTGGGCGCGACGGTGACGATCGTCTATCGCCGGACGCGCGCCGAAATGCCCGTCCGCGTCGAAGAACTCCACCACGCGATCGAAGAAGGCATCCAGATCAAGGAACTCCGCGCGCCGCGCGAATTCGTCGGCGACGAAAAGACCAACTTCGTGACGCACGCGATGCTCGACGTCATGGCGCTCGGCGAACCCGATGCGTCGGGGCGCCGCAGCCCGGATCCGACGGGCCGCGTCGAACCGATGAAGGTCGACCTCGTCATCATGGCGCTCGGCAACACGCCGAATCCGATCATCAAGGACTCGGAACCGGGCCTCAAGACGACCCGCGCGGGCAGCATCGCCGTCGATGGCGCCGGCTCGCAAAAGACTTCGCTCGACGGCGTCTATTCGGGCGGCGACGCCGCGCGCGGCGGCGCGACGGCGATCCGCGCGGCGGGCGACGGTCAGGCGGCCGCGCGTGAAATCGTCGGCGACCTCGACGTGCCACCGGAGCGCATTCGCGGCATGGTGCAAGGCGCGAAGCACTACGCCGAACTCGGCATGGCGCCGCAGGTCGTCCTGAAGAAAGTCGAACTCGCGCAGAATATCGTCGAATACATCGTCGAAGCGCCCCTGAGTGCGAAAGCGGCGCGCGCCGGACAATTCGTTCGCGTCCTGCCGTGGCCGACGGGCGAACTGATCCCGCTGACGCTCGCCGACTGGGACGCCGACGCGGGGACGATCTGCATGGTCGTCCAGTCGATGGGCACGAGTTCGACGCGGATCAACCAGATGAAGGTCGGCGACGCCTTCGCCGGAATCGCCGGGCCGCTCGGTCGGCCAAGCGAGCTGCACCGCTACGAAGGCAAGCAGACCGTCGTGTTTACCGCGGGCGGCGTCGGCCTGCCGCCGGTCTACCCGATCATGCGCGAGCATCTGCGGCTCGGAAATCACGTCACGCTGATCGCAGGCTTCCGCAGCGCCGACCTCCTGTTCTGGACGGGCGACGACGAGCGTGTCGGTCGATTGAAAGCCGAGTTCGGCGACCGGCTCGACATCATCTACACGAGCAACGACGGCACCTTCGGCGTCAAGGGCTTCGTGACGGGGCCGCTCGAAGCGATGCTCAAGGCCGGCTGCGTCAGCAAGGGGCGCAAACTCGCCGAAGTCGTCACGATCGGCCCACCGCTGATGATGCGCGCCGTCAGCGACATGACGAAACCCTACGGCGTGAAGACCGTCGCGAGCCTCAATTCGATCATGGTCGACGCCACGGGGATGTGCGGCGCGTGCATGGTGCCTGTCGAACTCGAAGGAAAGATGGTCCGCAAGCACGCCTGCGTCGACGGGCCGGAACTCGA
>JAISDL010000059.1 GCA_031264825.1 Accumulibacter sp.
AGCGTCGCCGCGAATTTGCGGTCGGCAAGAAAGAAAAAGGGAAACGCAATCGCCCACGCGAGTAGCGCGGCGCGCGTGCTCGTCCAGACGACCACCGCCATGCCGAGGATCCGCGAGGCACGAAGGAAGATCGGAAGGACTCCCGTCGACTCGTCGCGGGCACACAAGAGTAGCGTCATGAAGCCGATACTCAGCCCCATATGCCGAAAGTGCCCGAAAATCGGCGGGTGTCTCCAATTGTCGTACCATTCGGCGTTGAAAAACATCGTCAGGAGGATGTTGACGATGCACAGACCGGCGCCGACCCGGAGAAAAAGGAGCGTTTGCGGAAACTCGCGCAGCGCGCGCGCGATCAGCACGACGGCGATCGGCACGACGAACCAGTGCGCGTCGACAGCGAGCGCGGGAAGGAACTCGCCCGAACGCACGTCGGTAAAAACGGCCCACGCGGCGAACACAGAAAAAAGGATCAGCGATTTTTTCGAGACGACGAGTTCGTATTGCGTCGAGAGAAAGCAAAGGTAAGCGGCCAAAGCATAAAAAAGCGGCGACGCCAAGCCGTTGAATAGCGTTTTCTCGTGGCTGGCCCAGGAAAACCAGAGCAACGCGAACGCGCCCGACACGACGAGTGCCTGGCGGAGCGTCGAGCGGTTCAGTTCCAGATCGATCATGGCGAATCGACGGGGACGAGTCAAACAAATTCCGGCGCGATCAGCGCCTTGAGCGTCACGCGCCCGCCTTTCCCGACGGACAACCACCACACGGCGCCTTTGGCGACCGACCACGCGATTTCCCGACCGGAAAGGACGAAGGCTGCCGTCTGACCGAGCAGCGGCTGATGACCGACGACGACGGTCGTCCCCGGCGTCTCGGCATTCCAACCCGCCGCGAGGAGTATCTGGGCGACGTCGCTTCCGGCGTCGAGACCTTGATCGACTTCGACCGCGCATCCGAGCGTTTCGGCGGTCTGACGGCAGCGCAGAGCGGGGCTCGAAAAAACGCGCAAATCGCCGGGAACGTGCTTGCGTATCCATCCGGCGACCAGGCGCGCGTGTTCTTCCCCGCGCTCCGTCAGTCGGCGTTCGCTATCCGGCCACGTGTCTTCGGCCTCGGCGTGACGCCACAAGAGCAGATTCACTGAAAATTACCTCCGGTTGAAAATCCTCCCTTCAGGGGGATGAGCGGCGTGGGTTGGCTCCTCGCTTCCAGAAGGGTGTTGAAAGATTCATGGAAGCTCGATTTCCGCGAAAACAGGCGCGTGGTCGGAAGGACGCTCACGCTTTCGCATCACGCGGTCGATTCCGGCGGCCGAACAGCATGCGGCGAGCGCTTCCGACAAAAGCACATGGTCTATCCGTACGCCAAGATTTTTCTGGAAACTCAGCATCCGGTAATCCCACCAAGTGAAGCTCTTCGCGGGCTGTTCAAAGAGGCGGAAACTGTCTTTCAGGCCGAGGTTCAGGAGACGCCGGAACGCCCGACGTTCGGGTTCCGAGCAGAGGACCTGGTCTTTCCATACGGCGGGGTCGTGGACGTCGCGGTCTTCGGGGGCGATATTGAAGTCGCCGGCGAGCGCGAGTAGCGGATGGCGCGCCAACTCGTCGCCGAGCCACTCTTCCAGCCCTCTCAGCCACGAGAGCTTGTAGTCGTATTTATCGCTCCCGACGGTCTGCCCGTTCGGAAAGTAGGCGCAGACGACCCGGACGCCCTCGATCGTCGCGGCGATCAGGCGCTTTTGGGAGTCCGGGTAAAACGGATTGTCGCAGACGACCTCCTCGATCGGGAAACGCGAGAGCAACGCGACGCCGTTGTACGTCTTTTGCCCGGAAAACGCGCACGAATACGCGGCGTCTTCGATCTCGGCGCGCGGGAAATTACGGTCTTCGAGCTTCGTCTCCTGCAAACAGACGACGTCGGGCTGGGTGTCGCGCAGCCAGTCGAGTAACTGTACGAGGCGGACCTTGAGCGAATTGACGTTCCACGCGGCGATTTTCATGGCGCGCGCGGCGTAATCCCGGTTCGCGGGTAATCGGCGAGGTCGAGCATGTCGTGCCACACCTTCGCATTGAGTCCGGTGGTTTTTTGCGAGCCGACGGTCAGGAGCGGCACCGTCGGCGTAGCGCTTCCGAGTTGTTGCGCCGTTTTTTGAAAATCCCCTTCGGAAAGTTCGTCGAGTTTGATTTCGGTAAAGGGAACGCGGCGTTCGGAGAGGAGCGCGCGCCCCTGCGCGCAGGCGTCGCCGCAACTCGCCACCGTATAGAGCTTGACCGGATAGTGTTCGGCGGCGATGCGCGTCGCGTACGGCAGAGTTTCCTGCGGCGAAGTTTTTTTGGGCGCCTCCTTGTAGGTTTCGACGGTAGGCGGATTTTTTGTGCCCTGTGGAGGCGGGTGGTCGGAGTAAACGGTTCTCCCGGTGCTTGGGTCTTCCCAGCGGTAGGTGGATTGCGCGTCGGCGCGCGGCGCCGCGAAGAGACCGATGAGGCCGACGAGACCGATCAATGATAAAAAACGATGAGACATATTGAATCCTCCATCTATTCCACTCATGAAACGCTCGCTCCGCGAAGGCGAGTTACGGACGTCAAGTCCGCGCGGCAAGACCGATTCGATGCGGATGATCCGGGAATGGAATCAGCTTGAGATATTAACATCCATTCCGTAATGGCGAAGCAATGCGTCTGGCCGAGGGTCCCTTTGACGAAACGCGCGGAAGCTCTCGATCGCCGGACGGCTGCCGCCGACCGAGAGGATTTC
>JAISDL010000150.1 GCA_031264825.1 Accumulibacter sp.
CTTCTTTTCGCTTCGTTCCTGAGGTCGTTCCCGTTATGCCTCGCTTCGTTCCCAATACCGCTCCCACTTCTTTTCGCTTTGTCCCTGAGGTCGTTCCCGCTATGCCTCGCTTCGTTCCCGATACCGCTCCCACTTCTTTTCGCTTTGTCCCCATTTCCGCCTCCAGAGAAGAGTCCATTGACCTCTCCTCCCACAGCAATTTCTATGCCTGATCCTTTTCCCATGCCTTCAACCGCCACTTTTAATTGCACCCTTGAACTAGACTTTTCTTTCTAATTTCGACAGTGTACGCTATCATTTTCGTTTTTTGTTTCAGCATCAACGTGTTGCACTTCATCGTTGAAACCGCCGTTTGAAGAAATTTCACGGTCTGTTTTTTTTCGTGGAAAACTTTTCGCGGAGAACGTATTTTATTCTAGGAGGGGGATATATGCCGACAAAAGGTCTTGACAAAGCAGAAGAACGGCCGACAATTATTGCAAGCAAGCAAGCAAGCAAGCAAGCAAGCAAGCAAGCAATTCAATAAGTTTTTCCCCGAAGTCCGCGGAACGGTCCCGCAAGTGTATTGACTGGGCGGGACTTACGTGGCTCTATCTTTTTTTCTGGTATTTTTCCGGCATACACCAGACCCTGCTCGTTCCGATGGCGGGATTTACCGGTTTCCGCGACGCATTTTTCCTGAGTTTCATCTGGCTGGCGCCGGTTCTTCTGTTCCCGCGTTGGACGCGACAAATCAGCGCGTTTGTCGGCGTCGTCCTCTGGGCGGCGTCGCTGGTCAACCTGAGCTATTTGGCCATTTACGGTCAGGAATTCTCGAAGAGCGTCTTCTTTACCCTTTTTGAAACCAATCTGGCGGAATCGCAAGAATACCTGGAAGCTTATCTCGACCTCCGGCTCCTCCTTGGGCTGGTCGTCTATACGCTGATCGCTTGGCTACTCTGGCGCAGGCTGCGTCCGGTCACTCTGCCGCGCTTTCCCGCTGTCGCCGTTTCCCTTCTCCTCGTTCTGCCCAATCTGGGCTACCCCTATCTCGGATACATGAAAGGCCGCGCAAGTTTCAGGTACGCCACGTTGAAACTGCAAGCCCGGCTGGAACCCGCCGTCCCTTGGCAATTACTGATGGGATATGCGTATTACCGCCATCAGGCCGACGTCATCGAAGGACTTCTGCGGGAAAATTCCGCCTTGCCGCCGTTGCAAAACCTCGTCGACCTCAACGGCGACACGCCGCGCACGCTCGTGCTCGTCATCGGGGAATCGACGACGAGCCGGCGCATGAGTCTGTACGGCTATCCGCGCAAAACGACGCCCCGACTCGACGCCTTGCGGGCGGAGGGGAAACTCCAAGTCTTCCGCGACGTGATCACCTCGCGTCCCTACACGATTGAAGCCTTGCAGCAGGCGCTCAGCTTCGCCAATGAAGAGGAACCCGGGCGCTTTTTGACCGAGCCGAATTTGATGAACCTGATGAAACAGGCCGGTTACAAAAGCTGGTGGATCACCAACCAGCAGACCATGACGCGGCGCAATACCCTGCTGACGCAGTTTTCGCGGCAGGCGGACGAAGCGCGCTACCTGAACAACCAGCGCGTCCAGAACTCCCGGTCGTACGACGAGGTCGTATTCGGGCCGTTTGCTGAAGCCCTGGCGGACCCCGCCGGAAAAAAATTCATCGTCGTTCATCTGCTGGGCACACACATGGGGTCCGCGCGGCGCTACCCAAGGGAATACGAAAAGTTCACCGACCGCGAAGATACGCCGCCGGTATTGAGCGAGAGCCAGGTCGGGATTTACAACAGCTATGACAATGGTGTTCTATACAACGATTTTGTGGTCTCCCGCCTGATCGACGCCTTTTCACGAAACCACGCCCGTGGTTTTCTGGTCTATTTTTCCGACCACGGTGAAGAAGTTTTCGACGAAGCGCCGCACCAAACGAAAGGGCGCAACGAAGCCGCGCCAAGCCGAAACATGTACGCGATTCCTTTCATCCTTCACGCTTCGGACGAATGGAAAAAAACGCACGCTTTCGATTTCGGCCCGATACTCGATCGCAAATACAGTAATGCTCATTTCATCCATACGTGGTCGGATCTGGCCGGCCTGCGATACGATCGCTTTTTGCCCGAACTGAGCCTCGTCAACCCGGATTTCCGGGCGCACACGCGCTGGATCGGCAATCCGGCTCTTGAAAACGGTCTGCGTGACTTCGATGCTCTCCTGCCGGATCGCGCCGCAAGGCCCGCCGCCGGAACGGGCGAGGGAGGGCGTCGGTGATACGGGACGATGAATCGGCATGCGCTGCGGCATTGAATTCGAATACCTGTTGATCGATTCCGCCGGTGCCGTCCCCGGCCGTATCCGCGACTTCGGCAATCTCGATTTTGCTGAAATCGACGCTCAACTCGACGACCGCCCCGGGCTGGACGACCCGGAACTCGCCGTCGGCGACCTTGGTATCAAGCGTGGATACTGGTATCTCGAAGGTGACGAACGTTTTTTCGCCGCGGACGCTTCGGAAATGGAATCGTGCCGGCGCCGTTTCCGCACACTGGCGATCAAGGGTGTCGAAATTCGCACGCCGCCGGCTGACGGCGTGCGCGGCGCGCTCGATCGTCTACGGGTCATCGAAGCGCGCTTGGCCGAACGATTGCACGAACACGGCCTGGGACTCGCGATCGTCGCCGCTAATCCGCTTCGGGCGGACTACCGTTTCTCCCCGCCGCTCAACGCCTGGGAAATCGAACTGCGCCGCAGACATCGCGCCTGCGACGCGGCGCATATTTCCAACCTGACTTACGGCCCCGACATCAATCTTTCGATGCCGGACTGGACGGCGGAACAAGCTCTGGACGCTACCCGCAAACTGAATTTCTACGCGCCCTATCTGGTTCCGTTCAGTTTTTGCAGCCCTTTCCACGCCGGCGCGCATTGGCCGGGGTTTTCGTGGCGAACATTTCACCGCGCGCCCTTGCGGCCCGCGGTCAAGCTCTTTCTCGCGGGCGATGCCTTGGCGACTCTGGCCGCTCATTCGCGGCTCGTCCATCCGGCGCGCTTGCCGAGCGAAAACGGACGCATCGAATTCAAGGCCTTCGACGCTCAACCGGCACCGGAAAACCTCGCCGCGTGTTGCCATCTTCTGCACGGCGTCTGTTTGGCGAATGCGCTGCACGGGCGCGGCGAGGGATGCGATGTCGAGGTTTATCGACGCGCCGCCCGCTTGGGTTTTCACGATGCGGTAGTCCATTCGACGAGCGGGGAAGTATTGAAAAGGGCGACGGATGCACTGTCACGCGCGGGCGAAACAGAGGGCGTCGAAGCTCTGGAGTCTCTTGCGGCGATCCACACCGAGCGGCGCACGCCGGCGGACGATCTCCTGGAGTCCTGGCGGCGCGGCGGGCCGATGTACGCGGCAGGCGGTCTTTACGATTTTTTCATTTCTTCTTGACTTTTCCTTGACTGCGCAGCACCGACAATGGCGGCATTTTTCCCAAGCCCCGCGAGATACCGATGCCTTCAAAACCCCATGTGGAACTCGAATTTTCGCGCAAATACGATCTTCCCCACGCAGAGAATTATTTCAGCAAGCACCGGACCGGATGGGCGCGGCGGCTTTCCAACTGGCGGGAAACGCAAATCGCCCGAAAGGCGATCCACCGCGCGGGCGACCCCGTGCGGGTGCTCGATCTTCCCTGCGGCGCCGGACGTTTCTGGCCGATGCTTCTGGAAAAGCCCGACCGGATGCTCCTCGCGGCGGACTATTCGCCGGACATGCTGGATACCGCTCGCCGCACGCAAGCACAGGCATTGGGTCGCGTACGGATTTTTCAGACCTCCGCTTTTGACGTCGGTCTCGAAGACGCGGCGGTCGACTGCGTTTTCTGTATGCGTTTTTTGCATCATATCGGCCTCTCCGAACATCGACTCGCACTGCTGCGTGAATTTCACCGCGTCACGCGGGAAAGCATGGTGATTTCGCTCTGGGTCGACGGCAATTTCAAAGCGTGGAAGCGCAAACGCCTCGAAGCCCGCAGGGCCTGCGCCGACGGCGTTTTTCAGAATCGTTTTGTGATCGAAAAAGCCCGCGCCGAGTCCGAGTTCCGCCAAGCGGGCTTTGAAGTCGTGGATCACGTCGATTTTTTACCGGCTTACGCCCTGTGGCGTATTTACGTCCTGCGCAAGAAATTCGGGTGAAACGCCGTATTTGACGTTTTTTCATATCTTTCGGCGATAATGTCGCCGCTCGCGCCGGAAGTCGGCTTTCGGCTCCTATTTCTTGTTTCGAACGACACGTGTTGTCGAAATGACTCGGCGCGCATGATGATAAAAGGATAAAGAGTGACACTCGACGAAGATATTCTTTCCCGCCGCGACGCGCGGGCGCCGACGCTTGCGGGGCATCTGGCGTTTCTGGGCGTGAGCGGTCTGGCGTTGCTTATCGTGTTTGCGCTGTTGCGCTTTGCCTTGTTTTTTTACAACCGCGATTTGATCGGGGACGCGCCCGCCGGCGTTTTTCTCGAAGCGTTTTACAACGGCCTGCGCTTCGACCTCCGCGCCGTCGCTTACACGCTCCTGCCCCTGATCCTCGTGCTTTTCCCGATTTTCAGTCCGCGACTCCTGGCGGCGCGCGGGCCGATGCGCGCTTATTTGACGTTTGTGACCGCCGTCGTCCTTTTTCTCGGCGTCGTCGAACTGGATTTTTACCGGGAATTCCACCAGCGATTGAACGGCTTGGTATTCCAGTACCTCGCGGAGGATTCAAAAACCGTGCTGAGCATGCTCTGGCACGGTTTCCCCGTTCTGCGCCTCCTTTTTTGCTGGGCGCTTGCCGTCGAGGTGTTTCGCCGGCTGTTCGCGCTCATCGAGCGGCGTACGCGCTTTGCGTCCGGCGTCCCGGACAAGAGGGCTTCGTGGCGCTTGCGCGCGTTCGCATTTCTCTCGTGCCTCGTCCTCGCGGTTTTGGCCGCGCGCGGCACTTTGCGGCAGGGGCCGCCGTTGCGCTGGGGCGACGCGTTTACGACAAAATCGATGTTCGCCAACCAACTCGGCCAAAACGGTGTGCTCACGCTCGTCGACGCGGCGCGCGCCCGGTTTTCGTCGCATCGGGAGAACGTCTGGCGTTCGTCGCTGCCGCCCGACGAGGCTTTGCGCGTCGTTCGCGCGATGCTGCTGACCGCCGACGATACGCTCGTCGATGCCGATGCGGCGGCCGTGCGCCGGGATTTCGTCCCGCCGACGGAAAAAACGCTTCCCGTCAAAAACGTCGTCTTCATCCTTCTGGAGAGCTTCGCCGGACGCTACGTCGGCGCTTTGGGCGCGTCCGGCGGCATTACGCCGCATTTCGACGCGCTCGCCCGCGAAGGTCTGCTGTTCACCCGTTTTTTCAGCAACGGAACGCACACGCATCAAGGCATGTTCGCCACCTTGGCGTGTTTCCCCAACCTGCCGAGTTTCGAATACCTGATGCAAACGCCGGAAGGCGGGCACGCGTTTTCAGGGTTGCCGCGCTTGTTGAAAGCGCGTGGCTACCGGGACGTCTACGTTTATAACGGCGATTTCGCGTGGGACAACCAGTCCGGCTTTTTCGGCAAGCAGGGAATGACGAACTTCATCGGGCGCAACGATTATGTGGCCCCGGTTTTCTCGGACCCGACCTGGGGCGTTTCCGACGAGGACATGTTTACGCGCGCGGTCGCGGAACTGGAAAAACTTTCCGCGACCGGAAAACCCTTCTACGCGCTTTTGCAGAGTCTTTCCAACCATACGCCCTACGCTTTGCCGAAAAAACTGCCGGTCGAGCGCGTATCGGGCTTCGGCGCGCTCGACGAGCATTTGACCGCGATGCGATACTCCGATTGGGCGCTCGGACAATTTTTCGCCAAGGTGAAATCCTCGCCGTATTATCGGGAAACACTGTTCGTCGTTCTGGGCGATCATGGCTTCGGCAGCCCCGAACATTTGACCGAAATGGATCTCTACCGTTTCAACGTGCCTTTGCTTCTGATCGCACCGGGAATCCAGGAAAAGTTCGGCGCGACGCGCGAGGTCGTCGGCTCACAGGTGGACGTCGTTCCCACCGCCATGGGGCGGCTCGGCGGCGCGACGCGGCATCAATGCTGGGGGCGCGACCTCTTGAGTCTGCCCCAGGGCGACGCGGGCTTTGCCGTCATCAAGCCTTCGGGGGGCGGCCAGACCGTCGCCCTCATCAGCGGCGAGCGCATTCTGGTCAAACCGAAAAACGCCAAGGCGCGCCTTTACGCGTATCGCCTCGGCGCGAACGGTCAAGCCGTCCCGCTGCCGGACGCGGGTGACGCGGACGCGATGGAAAAAAAGCTCGACGCCTTCATTGCGACCGCGACGCGTAGCCTTCTCAACGATACGGCGGACGCCGTCGGCGGTACGCGCGGAGAGTAATTCCATTTCCAGTTTATCCCTTCCTTTGTCGACTCTCCTTGCCGTACTGTACTGTCTGCGGCTCGGCATCAAAGCATGAACGAACTGGAAAAGGAATAAGGAGAAGCAAACGAGGAGCGAACCCTTCCGGAGAACTCGTCTGGAAGGGTTCGCGCCGGGTCAGCGCTTTTGAGCCTCCGCGTCGGATTCTTGGTGGGCGCCATTGCCCTCGAAAACGACCGTCAGCGCGTCGCCTCGCCTGACCGCGCGGAAAAGCGCTCCGCAGACGGGGCAACGGTATTCGCGCCCTTCCGCTTCGACTTCGAGCAACAAGCGCTTTCCGCATTCGGGGCAGACGACCTGTTTCAAGGCCAAGGCGCTTTTCTCCTCATCCGCACGAACCGACCGCTCCGCACGCGGTGCAGAAATCGCAACCGTCCTTGCGGATCATCGTGTGATTTCCGCATTCGGCGCAGAGTTTTCCGGGGGTCGGCAACGCAAGCTCCGTGCCGTTGCTCGCCGGCGCTTCGAGAATCCCCATTTCTTGCAGGGGAATTCCGTTCTCGTCGAGAATTCCGAGCATCGAATAACGGTGGATGATCAGGCTGGCGATGTACGCGACCGTCGAGGGGTAAGTCCGCTGTTTGCGCGTTCCGGGGGTAAAGGCCATGAAGTCGCCGAGCGGTTCGGGGTAGTCGAGGAGTTTACGGAGTTTCATCCCGATCCACGCCGGGTCGATCACGCGCATGTCGAGCGAGAGCAGTTTGGTCAGGCCGTCGAGCGCGCGCGGGTAGTTCCCCGAAAGCCAGACCGAGTAGGGCCGCGTGACACCGTCGGGCAGGGTGATTTCCTTCAGTCCGAGAACGAAATCCTCGCCCGTCGCCGGATTGAAGATGTCGACGGTCCAGGAAAGCGTTCCGTCGGTTCCCGTCTTGGGTTCCTTGAGGCTGAACAGCGCGTCGAGAACCGGCGTCGGCCCTTCGCGTTTGAAAGCGCCGATCTGTTCGACGCGGTACTGGATCAGGCGCGCCATCGCCGAGACGACGGACGGCATGCGTTTGCGCTCGCCGTGCGGCGGGAAGGGCATGTCGAAACCGTCGTCGTTGGGCGTCTTCGCAAGCGATTCGAGCTTGAGTTCGAGCCATCCGTTGTCGTTGGCGCGCATGTCCATCGACAGGGTCTTGGCGACGGCGCCGAGTCCGCGCGGCTGTTCCGGCCCGTTGACCCAGACTTCAAAAGGCCAGGCACGGCCTTCCTGTTCGACGTGCCCCACGAAGAGGGCGAATTTGCCGAGTTCGTGTTCGATCATGTAGGTCCAGGCCATATTGCCTTCGGGCAGGTCCGGGCGCCCGGGCCAGCGCAGACTGGAGAGCACCGGCGCGGGCAGGTGCTTGATCGACAGGCGTCGGTTGGCGTCGCCGTTGACGAAATCCTGCGGCAATTTTTTGTCCTCGTGTTTTTTGACGTTCTCGACCGAGAGCACGGCACCGAGAACGCTGTTGGGACGGTAAGTCGCGAGTCCCTTGAGCCCCGATTTCCACGCGCTCATATAGAGGGACTGGAAGTCTTCGTAGGGATAATCGATCGGGACGTTGACCGTTTTCGAGATCGACGTGTCGATGTAGGGCGCGACGGCGGCGACCATGTCTTTGTGCGCTTTCGCGGAAATCTGTAGCGCGGTGATGAAGTAGTCGGGCAGTTTATCGACGTCGCCGCCTTGGTGTTTATAGAGGCGCCAAGCGTAATCTTCGACCGTGTATTCCTTGAGCGTCCCGTCGGCCATGCGTTTTTTGCGACTGTAGACCCAGGAGAACGGCGGCTCGATGCCGTTGCTCGCGTTGTCGGCGAACGCCAGCGAGATCGTCCCGGTCGGCGCGATCGACAAGAGGTGCGAATTGCGCAGGCCGTGCTCGCGGATATCGGCCTTGATTTCGGCCGGCAGGCGCGAGGCGAAATTGCTTCCCGAAAGATAGAGTTCGGCGTTGAACAGCGGGAACGCGCCGCGTTCCCGCGCGAGATCGACGGACGCGAGGTAGGCGGTGTCGCGCATATACTCCGAGACGCGCGCGGCCATCGACGCGGCCTCTTCGGTATCGTAACGCAGGCGTAGCATGCAGAGCGCGTCGCCCATTCCGGTAAATCCGAGGCCGATCCGGCGCTTGTTGGCGGCTTCTTCCTTCTGGCGTTCCAGCGGCCACGCGGTGATGTCGAGCACGTTGTCGAGCATCCGGACCGAGGTCTTCACGACTTCTCCGAAGGCCGGGAAATCGAATTCGGCGCGGTCGGAAAAGGGGTCGCGGACGAAAAGCGTCAGGTTGATCGAACCCAGGCAGCAGCAACCGTAGGAGGGAAGCGGCTGTTCGGCGCAGGGGTTCGTCGCTTCGATCACTTCACAATAATAGAGGTTGTTGTCGCGGTTCATCCGGTCGAGGAAAAGGATTCCAGGCTCGGCGTGGTCGTAGGTCGATTTCATGACCTGATCCCAGAGGTCGCGGGCGCGGATTTTGCGATAGACCCATTGGCCGTCGTCTCGCCGGTAAGCGCCTTCGATGTCGACGTTGGGTTCGGCGCGGTGCGTCAGCTCGATGAAGTCGTCTTTTTCGACCGCCTGCATGAAATGGTCCGAGACGCCGATCGAGATGTTGAAATTGGTTAGGTCGCCCCGATCCTTGGCGTGGATGAAGACCTCGATGTCGGGATGGTCGCAACGCAACACGCCCATTTGCGCGCCGCGCCGCGCCCCGGCGGATTCGACCGTTTCACACGAGCGGTCGAAAACGCGCATATACGAGACCGGCCCCGACGCGCGCGACTGCGTTCCCTTGACGAGCGCGCCCTGCGGGCGGATCGAGGAAAAATCGTAGCCGACGCCGCCGCCTCGGCGCATCGTTTCGGCCGCTTCGGCCAGCGCGCTGTAGATACCGGGTTTGCCCTCGACGGTTTCGACGACCGAGTCGCCGACCGGCTGGACGAAACAGTTGATCAAGGTCGCGGCAAGCGGGGTCCCCGCGGCGGAATTGATGCGCCCCGCCGGGACGAAGCCGTTTTCCTGCGCCCAGAGGAAGCGTTCCTCCCAGCGGGCGCGGTGCTTTTCTTCCTCGTTGGCGGCGAGGGCGCGCGCGACGCGGCGGCGCACGTCGCGGATCGTCTTTTCGTTTCCTTTCGCGTATTTTTCGAGGAGGACTTCGGACGAGATTTCCTGTTCGGGAAGCGACGGCGTTTCCTGCTTCGCCGTTGCGGTTGTTGGGGCTGTGTTCACTGTGTTTCCTTCCTTTCTGAGCGTGTCTTTTCCGTTCTGACTCGTCGGCGAGGCGACCTCGACGCGCCGGCGACTCATGAACTACGAGCGCGGGCGGGCAAACGCCGCGACCGCGTCCAGAAAAAAGCGTCCAGGCCCCTGACAGGCAAACTCACCGCGACGACGCCGGGGCGTTTTTGCCGTCCATCGGACGGGTTCTGAAAAATCGCCCCGCGCGCACGCGCTCCCCTTGCGCCTGACATTCCCGCGCGCTTCCTTCTGAAGTGGAGCATCATGCTCCCGTTTGACGTGAAAATCAAGTTTTCAACTAAATATAGTATTGAATCCTTGGCGTGGCACTAGATTTAGTCCCCCGAAAACGGGCGGGACGGATGGCAATACCGGGCAATACGCCGCTGGAAAGCGCTGGCGGCGGACGTTCGGCGCGATTTCTAGGCTCATTTTCAGACCTCTGATAGAATCGCCCGATCCGGCGATTCCGGGTGTGAGACGTTAATGTGACCGATATACGAGGAGATAAAGCATGTACGTTTTTGTTCTGAATTGCGGGAGCTCGTCGCTCAAATACCAGTTGCTCGACATGCGGAACGAACGCCGCGTCGCCGCGGGCATGGTCGAGCGGATCGGCATGGAAGGCTCCGTTTTTGCCTACGAATCGTCCAATGGCGAGAAAGTACGGGAAAACCACGACGTATCGACGCACGACCAGGCGATTCGGACGGTGCTCGACCATCTGGCGGACCCGGAGAAAGGTGTCATCCGTTCCCTGTCGGATATCGCTGCGGTCGGCCACCGGATCGTCCACGGCGGCGAGCGCTTTTCGAGTTCGGTGCTGATCGACGACGAGGTGATCGCCGCGCTCAAGGACTGCATTCCGCTCGCGCCGCTCCACAACCCCGCGAACATCATCGGGATCGAAGCCATCATGAGCGTCATTCCGGGCGTTCCGAACATCGCCGTCTTCGACACCGCCTTCCACTCGACGATGCCGCCCGAATCGTATATGTACGCGCTGCCTTACGAGTGGTACGAGAAATATCACGTCCGCCGCTTCGGATTCCACGGCTCGTCGCACCGTTTCGTATCCGAGCGCGCGGCGCAAATCCTCGACATTCCGAAGGACAAGTTCAACTGTATTTCGTGCCATATGGGCAACGGGTCGTCGTTTACGGCAATCCGGAACGGCGATTCGATCGATACGAGCATGGGTCTGACGCCGCTCGAAGGCCTCGTGATGGGATCGCGTTGCGGCGACCTCGACGCGGGCATCCCTGATTACCTCGCCTCGTGCGTCGGCATGAGCTTCACCGAGATTCACGAAGCGCTCAACACGCGATCCGGCCTCCTGGGGCTGTCGGGGATCAGTTCGGACATGCGTGACCTCGAAAAGGCGATCAGCGAGGGCGACGCGCGCGCGCAGCTCACCGTCGACGTCTTGCACCACAGCGCGATCAAGTACATCGGCGCTTATGCCCTCGAACTCGGTCGCGTCGACGCGATCATCTTCACCGGCGGGATCGGGGAGAACGCCACGCGCTTTCGCGGCTCGATCGTAGACAGTCTGGAACTTCTCGACGTTCGGCTCGACCCTGTCGTCAACGCGGTCTATGGTCAGGAAAGGATCATTTCGACCGAGGATTCGAAGATCAAGGTCGTCGTCGTCCCGACCAACGAAGAACTGATGATCGCGCGCGATACGCTCTCGATCGCCTTGTTGCTGACCGACGCGAAACATTCGCACGGATACTCCGAGACCTACCGAATCCGCAAGCGCCCCGGTGCGCGCAAGAAATCCGCAGAGTGACGGAGTGTGATGAAGTGAGGTCCGGCCAACGGCGCGGCGGGAAGCCAGGGTTGCCGCCGGCCGTCGATCCTGCGTATGACTGATGGCGTTTGCGGAGGGTTCGCGCTTGCCTGATCGCGGCTCGGCATGAAAATCCTCGTCGCCGTCAAGCGCGTCGTCGACCCGGACGCGCGCGTGCGCGTCCGCGCCGACGGGTCGGCGCTCGACGTTTCCGGCGCGCAGAGGGTGATGAATCCCTTCGACGAAATCGCCCTCGAAGAGGCCGTCCACCTGAAGGAAAAAGGGCTTGCCACAGAGGTGATCGCCGTCTCGGCGGGCGAGCCGGAGTCCCAGGAGATTCTGCGCACGGCACTCGCGCGTGGCGCGGATCGCGCCGTACTGATACCGACGGCGGCCGCGTTGCAGCCGCTCGCCGTCGCAAAACTGCTGCGCGCCGTGTGCGAACGCGAATCGCCGCAACTCGTCGTGTGCGGAAAGCAGGCGACCGACGACGACGCGGCGCAGACGGGGCCGATGCTCGCGGCGATGCTCGGCTGGCCGCAGGCCGCTTTCGCTTCGGAACTGTCGATCGAAGCCCAAGGCGGCGGGTATCGCGCGACGGTCGTCCGCGAAGTCGACGAAGGGAGCGAAACCGTCGAGTTGCCGCTTCCCGCCGTCGTCACCGCCGGCCTGCGCCTCAACGAAGCGCGTTTCACGAGCCTGGCGAAGCTCGTCAAAGCCCGGAAAATGCCTTTGGAGATTCTCGCGCCCGAAGTCCTCGGCGTCGACCTTGGGTCGCGCCTCGAAACCTTGAGCGTCATCGAAGCGCCGCGGCGCGAACCCGGCGTCCGGGTAAAAAGCGTCGCCGAACTCGTGCGTATTCTGAAAGAGCGAGGCGTCGTTTGAGAAGCCTCGTTCTCTCCGGGCGTAAAAACGGCGCGCTCGACCCCGCGACGCTGAACGCCGTGACCGCCGCGACGCGCGTCGGGGCCGAAATCGACCTTCTCGTCGTCGGGAGCGAGGACGCCGACCTCGACGCCGTACTCCGGGACGCCGCCGGGATTCGCGGAATCTCGAAGCTGCTCTGCGCGACGGCGCCGCATTACGCCGATCCGTCGCCGGAGAATATTGCCGCGCTGCTCGTCGGTCTCGCGTCGGGCTATACGCATCTCTTCGCGCCGGCGACGGCGTTCTGGAAAAGTGCGCTGCCGCGCGCTGGCGCGCTGCTCGACGTCGCGCCGATTTCCGACGTCGTCGCCGTCGAGTCGCCGGAGATTTTCGTTCGCCCTGTCCATGCGGGAATCGCCCTGACGCGCGTGCGCTCGCTCGACCCCGTCAAGTTGCTCACCGTCCGTCCGACGGCTTTTGAAGCGGCGTCTCGCGGAGGGGAGGGCGTGTCGCCGGAGCGCATCCCGGCGGCAGGCGACCTCGCGATGAGCCGCATCGTCTCGCGCGCGGCGGGAGACGAAGGGAACAGCGGACGCCCCGATCTCTCGACGGCGCGCGTCGTCGTTTCCGGCGGTCGCGGACTCGGCGGCGCGGAGAATTACCGGCGTCTGCTCGGCCCTCTGGCCGATTGCCTCGGCGCGGCGCTCGGCGCGACACGCTCGGCGGTCGACGGCGGCTTCGCTTCGAGTGAAATGCAGGTCGGCCAGACCGGTAAAATCGTCGCGCCCGACCTCTACATCGCCGTGGGGCTTTCCGGCGCGATTCAACACCTCGTCGGAATGAAAGACAGCCGCTTCATCGTCGCGATCAACAAGGACGCGGAAGCGCCGATTTTTCAGGTCGCCGATTGCGGCCTCGTCGCCGACGTTTTCGATGTGCTTCCCGAATTGACCGAAGCGCTACGCAAAGAGTTGAAAGACTGCTTGTGATATATTCCTGAACGGATATAATTATGGGGCACGAACGCAAGCTGTCGAGTTGATCGAAATGCGCTTGAAGGCGGTGCTTGCCCGTTACGGAGCAAGCGGGAGATAAGTGATGAATCGCAATGAATACCCTCAGGGCACCGACAACGTGCTGATGGATCTGGGCTTTGACGATGCCGAAGAACTGACGGCCAAGGCCGCGCTTGCGCTCAAGCTCAATACCCTGATCAAGCAGCGCGGCCTGAATCAGATGGAGGCGGCGGTGATCACGGGCATGACCCAGCCCAAGCTGTCGCAAGTGCGTCACTACAAGCTCCAGAACATTTCACTGGAGCGGCTGATGCAGGCGCTGGTGTCCCTGGATCAACAGGTCAAGATCGTTGTGCAACCCGCGCGGCGAGCGAACGCGCCGGGTATTCTGGTGGCCGTCTGAGGTCATTCTTCTCAATCTGACCAATGTGCCGGACACGCATATGCGTCAGTTCTATGTCACGTTTCCAAATGCGCACGCACTGCGTGCGGAATTGAGCTGGTCACACTACCGAGCACTGATTCCATTTCCAGTTCATTCATGAACTGGAAATGGAATGAGCGATGTGCCGCACCATCGGCGGTGTCATAGCCTCGGGTCGACCGGCTCGCTTTCCATCGCAAGGACGCCAAATACGCATTCGTGCACCCGGTAGAGCGCTTCCTTTCTCACGAATCTTTCGAGCGACTCCATGCCGAGCGCGAATTCGTTCAGCGCGAGGGTGCGTTTCTTGCCAAGCGCGCGCTTTTTCAAGCGATCCAGATTGCCTCCCAAGGTGTATTCCGGACCGTAGATGATTCTCAGGTATTCCCTGCCGCGACACTTGACGGCGGGCTGGAGAATCTCGCTGCCTCTGGTGGCGATGAAATCGCGGGGTTTCACCACCATCCCTTCGTTGCCAGCGGCGATCAGTTCACATAGGTAGGGGTGAGCATCGCGAACCCCAACAAAAAACAGACAATGCGCTACGCTAACTTCAATCCGTGCCATTCTATTCGTTTCTCGTTGGGGTTCGCTGCGCTCACCCCAACGATCATGGCGCGGGTCGGCGTCACCCCGTATACTGAAACAGTGCCAGTGATTCACCGATCGTCGAGTTAGAGGCACCAAAAAGGGGGGTGCTTGGCCGAGGGGGCGGGTTACGGGCATTTGCTCTTTGCGTAAGTCATCGCGACGTCATTGTCGGCGATGATTTTTTGCGCCCAAATCCCGTGTTGTTTCACGCTAACCTATGCGGGCTACGCCGAGCAGGGGTATTGTT
>JAISDL010000176.1 GCA_031264825.1 Accumulibacter sp.
AGAAACGCCGCGCTTTTTTCGACCGGGCATTCGGTGAGCCGCCCGCTCGCGGTAAAGCGGTGGGGAAACGCTTCGAGAAGTTTCGAAATCCCTTTGCCCGAAACCTGGGCCGCCGCGAGGACGCACAGGAGCGGGAGCGCCGCGTCGCGCGTCTTGAGCGCGCTCAAAAAACGCCCGTCGCGCTGGAGATCCGACCCGAGCAAAAATCCGCCGTTCGGCTCGAAGCCGACGACGCGGCGCCGGCCTTCCTTTCGGAAGGCTTCGATCGCCTCGATGACAAACGGCGACCCGATCCGCGTCCGGCGCACGAAGGGGAAGCGGCGGCATTTTTCCAGCATCGTGTTGCAGTTGATCGTCGTCGCGACGGCGTCGGCTTCGAGGAAGGCGGCGCACAGCACACCGACGGCGTCGCCGCGCAGCCAGTTGCCGCGCTCGTCGGCAAGCAGCGGGCGGTCGGCGTCGCCGTCGGTCGAGATCAGCGCATCGAAACCGCCGTCGCGCACCCATTTTTTGGCGCGCGCGACATCCTCCGCGCTGACGGCCTCGGTGTCGATCGGGACGAAGGCATCGCTTCGATCGAGCGGCGTCACCTCCGCGCCAAGTCCTTCGAGGATTTCGGTCAGTACGTCGCGCGCGGCGCTCGAATGCTGGTAAAAACCGATCCGCATTCCCGCGAGCGTTCCCGCCGGAAAGAACGAGAGGTAGCGGTCGCGGTAAGCCTCCAAGGCTTCGGCGTTCGGCGCGCTCAAGGTTTCGGGAACGATCGTTCCGGGGAGGACGACCTCCGCGTCGCCGATGCGCGCTTCGTCGGCCTTGGAAATTTCGCCTTCGGCGCGGTAAAACTTGAGTCCGTTCCGGTTGAAAGGGATATGGCTCCCGGTCGCCATGATCGCTGGAATCCGCTTTTGCGCGGAATAAAACGCGAGCGCCGGCGTCGGGAGGCGTCCGCAAAAATCGACGCGCGCGCGAATCAAGCGAATCGCTGCCGCGCACGCGGCGAGGATATCCGGGCTGCTCGGACGCAGGTCCATGCCGAGCGCGACACGAGTCCCCGGCGAGATTTCGACCGTCCGCAGGAAGGCGTCGGTGTAGGCGAAGCACACGGCGTCGGACAAGTCCGTCACGAGGCCGCGAAGTCCGCTCGTGCCGAAACGAACCGAGGAATTTTCAGCGAGGTCCCGCGCTTTCATTCGCCCTTCGTCGTTTCGAGGGACTTCAAGGATTTGAGAAAGTCGTCGAGCGACCCGGCTTCCGAATCCTTGCGCGACAGGCACGGGGGGCCGGCGAGCGGCCAGTCGATTCCGATCGACGCGTCGTCCCAGCGGATTCCGCGCTCGAGTTCCGGCGCGTAGTATTCGGTCGTCTTGTAGAGGAACTCGGCCGCCTCGCTCAGGACGAGAAAGCCGTGCGCGAACCCTGCGGGGATCCAGAGCTGCCGCTTGTTCTCCGCCGATAAGGTCTCGCCCACCCAGCGACCGAAGGTCGGCGACGCTTTGCGGACGTCGACGGCGACGTCGAACACTTCGCCGACGGCGACGCGGACGATCTTGCCCTGCGCCCTCGGCGCGCACTGGCAGTGCAGACCGCGCAGGACGTTTTTCGCGCTCCGCGAATGGTTGTCCTGGACGAAGCGATCGTTGATTCCGGTCGCGTCCTCAAAATCGCGTTCGTTGAAACTCTCGTAGAAAAAGCCCCGGTCGTCGCCGAAGACCTTGGGTTCGATCAGCAAGACGTCGGGGATCGACAAGGCGGTGATCTTCATAGCGATATCCTGTCGTTGAGCAAGGCTTTCAAATACGCTCCGTAGCCCGATTTTTCCAGCGAAGCGGCGAGTTTTTCGAGTTGCGCGTCGTCGATCCACCCTTTGCGCCACGCGATTTCTTCGGGGGACGCCACTTTCAGCCCTTGGCGTTTTTCGATCGTCTGGATGAACTGCGAGGCTTCGAGCATCGATTCGTGCGTCCCGGTGTCGAGCCACGCGTAGCCTCTGCCGAGCACTTTGACGCAAAGACGCCCCTCTTTCAGGTAAAGGCGGTTGAGGTCGGTGATCTCAAGTTCGCCGCGCGCCGACGGTCGAATCGTTTTCGCCAGACGCGAAACGTCCCCATCATAAAAATAGAGGCCGGTGACGGCGTAGCGGGACTTGGGTGCCGACGGCTTTTCTTCGAGGCTGAGCGCGCGCCAGTCGTCGTCGAACTCGACGACGCCGTAGCGTTCGGGGTCGGTGACGGCGTAAGCGAAAATCGTCGCGCCTTCGGTCTGCCGCGTCGCGTCGGCAAGTGTTTCTTCGAGCTTGTGGCCGTAAAAGATGTTGTCGCCCAAGACGAGCGCCGACGGCGCGCCGCCGATGAACGACTCTCCGATCAGAAAAGCCTGCGCGAGACCGCCCGGCGAGGGCTGGACGGCGTAGTTGAGGTCGATTCCCCAGCGCTCGCCGGAGCCAAGGAGTTGCTCAAAGCGCGGCGTATCCTGCGGCGTCGAGATCACGAGGATATTCCGTATCCCCGCGTGCAGCAAGGTACTCAGCGGGTAATAGACCATCGGCTTGTCGAAGATCGGCAGAAGCTGCTTGGATACGACCTGCGTCGTCGGGTAAAGGCGCGTGCCCGACCCCCCGGCGAGAATGATGCCCTTGCGCTCACTTCCCCGCATACGCGCTTCCTCCCGATTCGTTGAGGATTTCCGAAATCATCCGTTCGACGCCGACGCGCCAGTCGGGAAGTTTCAGACCGAAAGTCTCGCGCAGCTTCCGCGTGTCGAGGCGCGAATTGGCGGGGCGTTTCGCCGGCGACGACGCGTACTCGCTCGACGCGATCGCCTCGATCGCGCCGGGTTTGACCGAAAACGTCCTCCCCATGCGGCGCGCGCATTCGACGGCAAAAACCGCGTACGCGTGCCAGTTCGTTTCGCCCGACGCCGCGAGATGATACAAGCCGGCGGTTTCAGGGCGCGCGATCGCGGCGCGAAGGGCGTGCGCCGTCACGTCGGCGATCAGTTCCGCGCCGGTCGGCGCGCCCGTCTGGTCGGAAATCACGCGGAGCGTGTCGCGCTTGCCCGCAAGGTCGAGCATGGTCTTCACGAAATTTTTTCCGCGCGCCGCGTAAACCCAGCTCGAACGAAAAACGAGGTGCCGCGTGCAGCGCGAAACGACCATCCGCTCGCCTTCGAGCTTCGTTGCGCCATAGACGTTCAGGGGGCCGGTCGGGTCCGTTTCCTTCCACGGCGCCTCGCCGCCACCGTCGAAAACGTAGTCCGTCGAGTAATGGACGAGCCACGCGCCGATGCGTTCGGCCGTCGTCGCCATCACGCGGGGCGCTTCGACGTTGAGCTTTTCCGCCGACACCCGGTCGGATTCCGCCTTGTCGACGTCGGTATAGGCCGCCGCGTTGACGATGACATCTGGCTTCAACTGGTGGATCGTGTTGATCAGCCCGAAGCGGTCGGAAAGATCGCCGTGGAGACTGCCGCTCCCTTTCCGGTCGAGCGCGACGACGTCGCCGAGCGGCGCAAGGCTGCGCTGCAACTCCCAACCGACTTGGCCGTTCTTTCCGAAAAGCAGGATTTTCATTCCTTTTCCAGTTCATTCATGTCGAGAAATGGAATCATTCGTTTCGTCCGCCGTAATTTTTTTCGATCCAGTCCCGGTACGCGCCGGATTGTACACGAAGTATCCAATCAGGATTATCGAGATACCAGCGGATCGTTTTTTCAAGGCCCGTCGAAAGCGTCTCGGCGGGGCGCCATCCGAGCGTGCTTTCGATTTTTCGCGCGTCGATCGCGTAACGCCGGTCGTGCCCCGGCCGGTCGGCGACGTGGACGATCCGTTCACGGTACGAGCACCCGTCGGAACGCGGGCGGACCGCGTCGAGCCGGTCGCAGACGGCGCGCACGATGTCGATGTTCGCGCACTCGTTCCACCCGCCGATGTTGTACGTCTCTCCGGGAACCCCCGCTTCGAGCACACGGCGGATCGCCGCGCAGTGATCGCCCACGTACAGCCAGTCGCGGATCTGCCGCCCGTCGCCATAGACCGGCAGACTCTTTCCGGCAAGCGCGTTGACGATGACGAGCGGAATCAGCTTTTCGGGAAACTGGAAAGCGCCGTAATTGTTCGAACAGTTCGTCGTCAGCACCGGGACGCCGTAGGTGTGAAAGTAAGCGCGCACCAGGTGATCCGAGGCGGCCTTCGACGCGGAATACGGGCTGTTCGGCGCGGTGCGGTGCGTTTCCGCAAACGGCGCGTCGCCGGGACCGAGCGACCCGAAGACTTCGTCGGTCGAAACGTGCAGGAAGCGGAACGCGGCTTTTTCATCAGTGCCGAGCGCCGAAAAGTGAGCACGCACACTCTCCAGCAACGAGAAGGTCCCGACGATATTCGTTTGAATGAAGTCGTCGGGGGCGTGAATCGAGCGGTCGACGTGGCTCTCCGCCGCGAAATTGACGACGGCGCGCGGTCGGTGGCGCGTCAGCAGCGCGTCAACGCGCGCCCGGTCGCCGATGTCGCCCCGGACGAAGGCGTAACGCGCCTCGTCGGCCAGCGCGGCGAGGTTTTCGAGATTGCCCGCGTAGGTCAGCTTGTCGAGATTCAGCACAGGCTCGTCGTTCACGGCGAGCCAGTCGAGTATGAAATTCGCGCCGATGAAGCCCGCGCCGCCGGTTACCAGAATCATCGCATCCTCTCGTACAAATCGAAACCCGCAGGAGGGCGCTTCCTTCTATAATTCCCACTCATTCCCACTCTCCCACAGGGCGTTTTTCGTTTCCCCGGTATTTTACATTCTGACCGCCGTCCTTATTCCTCGATGCGCATCTTGCTGATCAAAACCTCCTCGCTGGGCGACGTGATCCACAACCTGCCGGTCGTCAGCGACCTGCGCCGCGCCTTCCCCGACGCCGAAATCGACTGGTGCGTCGAAGAAAACTTCGCCGAACTCCCGCGCCTCCATCCCGCGGTCGCCGACGTGATCCCCGTCGCCGTGCGGCGGTGGCGCAAAACTTTTCTTTCGCCTTCGACGTGGCGCGAAATCGACGCTTTCAAACAGCGCGTCCGGTCGCGGGACTACGACGCGATTCTCGATACGCAGGGACTGATCAAGAGCGCCGTGATCGCTCGTTGGGCGCGCGGACGCCGTTTCGGGTACGCGGCCGAAGTCGCGCGCGAACCCCTCGCGGCGCGCTTTTACGACGAGACCTTCGTCATTCCGCCCAACGCGCACGCCGTGACACGCAACCGCTGGCTCGCGTCCGCCGCTTTCGGCCACCCGCTCGACCTGCCGCTCGACTACGGGATCGTCGCGCCGGACGGCGGCCTCGCTTGGGCCGGCGATGCGCCGACCTGCGTTTTATTCACCGCGAGCAGCCGCGACGAAAAACTTTGGAGCGAATCTTCCTGGGTCGCGCTCGCGCGCGCGCTCGCCGACGGGGAATGCGGCGGAGAGGCGCTGACGCCCCTCTTTCCCGCGGGAACGCCGCAAGAAAGGATGCGCGCCGAAAGCATCGCGCGCCAAGTTCCGCGCGCGCGCGTCGCGCCTCCGCTCACGCTTTCCGAACTCGCCGGGTTGATCCGGCGCGCGCGGCTCGCCGTCGGCGTCGATACCGGCCTCGTCCACCTCGCGGCGGCGCTGCGCGTCCCCGCGATCGCGCTCTTCATCGCGTCCGACCCGGCCTTGACGGGCATCCTCGGCACGGGATTCCACCGAAATCTCGGCGCGCGCGACCATGCGCCGACCGTCGTCGACGTTTTGACCGCCGCGCGCCAAGCCCTGCTCGAAGAACCCGCATGGCGCGCCTGATCTACTCGCTTTTCCTTTATCTCGTCCAGCCCTTGGTCTGGGTGCGATTGCTGTGGCGCGCGCGGAGGCAGCCCGCGTATTTGCGCCGCGTCGGCGAGCGTTACGGCTTTTACTCGGGCGCCGTTCCGAAAAAGCTTTTCTGGCTCCACGCCGTCTCCGTCGGGGAGACGCGCGCAGCCGAACCGCTGATCCACGCCCTCCTCGACGGCTTTCCCGAACATTCGGTCCTGATGACGCACACGACGCCGACGGGGCGCGACACCGGGGAAGAACTCATCGCCCGTTATGGGCCGCGCCTGACGCAGGCTTACCTGCCCTACGACCTTCCGGGCGCGTGCCGCCGCTTTTTTTCGCACTTCGCGCCGGTCTGCGGTGTGCTGATGGAAACCGAAATCTGGCCCAATTTGATCGCGTCGGCACAAAGAAACGCCGTCCCGATGCTGCTCGCCAACGCCAGGTTGTCCGAGCGGTCGAAAACCGGCTACCAGCGCTTTTCGCCGCTGATCGAACCAGCGACCGCCTCGCTCGTCGTCGCGGCGCAAACCGTCGCCGACGCAAAGCGCCTCGAAGAGATCGGCGCGCGCCGCGTGCATGTTTTCGGCAACCTGAAGTTCGACGTGACGCCCTCGCCCGAAAAACAGCGGCTCGGAGAAGAGTGGCGCAAAGCCTGGGGAACGCGCCGCGTCTGGCTCGCAGCGAGCACGCGCGAAGGCGAAGAAGCGCTCATCCTCGACGCCTTCGCCCGGGTCGACGCGGTCGAAGCGATCAACCCTCCGACCCTGCTCGTTCTCGTTCCGAGGCACCCGCAGCGCTTCGACGAAGTCGCAGCCATGATCGAAGCGCGGAATCTGCGCTTTTGCCGGCGCGGCAAGGGCGAATTTCCCGACGCGAAAACGCGCGTCTTTCTCGGCGACAGCATGGGAGAAATGCCCGCTTACTATACCGCCGCCGATATTGCATTGATCGGTGGGACGCTCCTGCCGTTCGGCGGACAAAACCTGATCGAAGCCGCCGCGTGCGCGTGCCCGACGCTCGTCGGTCCGCATACCTTCAATTTCGCACAGGCCGCCGAGGACGCGATCGCGCGCGGCGCCGCGCGGCGCGTCTCCGACGCCGACGACGCCGCGCGCGAGGCCCTGCGGCTCCTCGATGACGACGCGGCGCTCACCGCGATGCGCGAAGCATCCGCGCTCTTTGCCCGCGAACACCGCGGCGCGACGGAAAAGACCGTCGAACTGATCAGGGATCAGGAGACAGGAGACAGATGTCGGGAGACAGAGAATTCATGCGACCTTCGGTCGGAGAAGAATCGTTGATCACCCGATCGGTTTTTTATCGCCTTTCCACGGCGGCGAAGCCGCCGCTAACTTTTCTGTCTCCTGTCCTCTGTCTCCTGTCTCCTGATCATCAAGGCGCCTCGAAAAGACGGTTGATCTGCTCCAGGTCCTCCTCGCCGAGCGCGCCGACCGAGGCTTTCAGCTTGAGCTGCGCGAGGAGCGCGTCGAAACTGAGTTTGTTGAGGTCGCGCCGAGCCATGTAGACCTGATTTTCGGCGTTGAGCACGTCGATATTGATCCGCACGCCGATTTCGTACGCGAGTTTGTTCGACTCCAGCGCCCTGGCGCTCGACTTCAACGCCGCGCGAAGCGCCCGCACCTGCGCCAGCCCGTTGACGACGCCGAGGAAAGATTGACGCGCGTCGAGTTCCGCGGCGCGCTTCGCGCCTTCGAGCGCGGCACCCGAGGCCGTGCGCGCGGCGAAGGCTTCGCGCGTTTTGGAGTTGACGTAGCCGCCCTGGAAGATCGGGATGTTGATCTGCACGCCGATGTTGCCGATCTCCGATTCCAGAAGATTGGCCGCCGAAATTCCGGCGTAGGAACGCGCGCGCCCGTAGCTGCCGACGACGTCGACCGTCGGGTAGTGTCCGGCGCGGATGCGCTCGACTTCCCGGTCGGCGGCCTCGTACGCCGCCTGCTGCGCCTGCACGAGGTAGCTGTCGGTTCGGGCGGCGTCGACCCAGGAGTCCATCCGCGCCGGCTGCGGAGGATTCAGGACGGCGGAAGACTTCAGGCGGTTGAGTTCGCCCATCTCCTTGCCGACGATCGTCCGGAGCGCGTAACGTTTCACGTCGAGGTCGTTTTCGGCGGCGAGTTCCTGCGCGACCGCGAGGTCGAAGCGCGACTGCGCTTCCTGCGAATCGGTGACGGTCACGATGCCGGCCTCGAAATTCTTCTTGGCCTGTTCGAGTTGGTGCGCGATCGCTTCCTTGTTGGTGCGTATCGCTTTGAGGTTCTCTTGCGCGTTGAGCACGTCGAAGTAGGCTTGCGCGACGCGCAGGATCAAGTCCTGCGACGCCTGTGCGAACACCGCTTCCGATTGCGCGACCTGGTATTTCGCCTGCGCGTACTGGACGAAGTTCTGCCAGCGGAAGAGCGGCTGGCTCAGCGTGACGGTATAGGTGTGCGCGCCGAAGTTGCTGTTCGTTTGAGGCGCGCGGTCGACGCGATAATAGTTGTCGTTCGACGAGACCGTGCCGGCCAAGCCGATCGTCGGGAGCAGTCCGGCAAGCCCCTGCGGGAGTTTCTCGCGCCCCGCCTCGGCGGCGGCCCGCGCCGCCGCGTATTGCGGGTCGTTGACGAGCGCCTCGCGGTAAACCTGCATCAGGTCGGCGGAACGCACCGGCGCGGAGAAAAGAATCGGCAACAGCCAAAACAAGCGGGAAAAACGCGCGGGACAAGGGCGTCCGACGGCGGTTTTTGCGTTGAAATGCGGTGTTTCGGAACTCGGCATTGTCATTTTCGTCTTCCGGCCCGTTTGGCTCCGTTCGATTCTTTTTGACTCCCTTTGATTCCCCTTCGAGGTGTCGACGCGCTCGGCCCGGTGCGTCGTCGGCGGCTATTATAGCCCTGCCGCGCGCCGCTTTTTCCCGGTTTGCAACATCTTCCCGCGCTTTTCTCCGCGCGTTTTTTCAGTGATGCAATATTCTGGAGAGGAACTGCGCGGCGCGTTCCGAACGCGGGTGGTCGAAAAATTCGTCCTTGCTCACGTCTTCGACGATCTCCCCTTGGTCGATGAAGGCCACGCGGTGCGCGACACGCTTCGCGAAGCCCATTTCGTGCGTCACGCACATCATCGTCATGCCGTCCTGCGCGAGTTCGGTCATCACGTCGAGCACCTCGCTGATCATTTCGGGGTCGAGCGCCGAAGTCGGCTCGTCGAAAAGCATGCAGATCGGGTCCATCGCCAAGGCGCGCGCGATCGCGACGCGCTGTTGCTGACCGCCGGATAATTGTCCGGGAAACCTCGTCGCGTGAATCCGCAACCCGACGCGGTGCAAGAGTTCGACGGCGCGCTGTTCGGCCTCGGCCTTGTCGCGCTTTATGACCTTGATCTGCGCGATCGTGAGATTTTCGAGGATCGTCATGTGCGGAAAAAGCTCGAAATTCTGGAAGACCATCCCGACGTGCGAGCGCAGTTTCGAGAGGTCTGTCGAAGCCGCGCCGACCGAGACGCCGTTGACGAAAATCTCGCCTTCCTGAAAAGGCTCCAGACCGTTGACGCACTTGATCAGGGTCGATTTTCCCGAACCCGACGGCCCGCAAACGACGACGACCTCGCCCTTGGCGACCTGCATGCTGCATCCGGACAACACCCTGAAATTCCCGTAATGCTTGCCGACCTTGTCGAGCAGAATCATCGGCGGCGCTTTTTCGTCGGTTTTTTCATCTTTTTCCATCGAGCTTTCCATTTTCAGCGAATGATCGTCAGGCGCGCGCGGAGCCGTCTTACGACGTACGAAAGCGCAAGACAGAGGGCGAAATAGACCACGGCCACAAAGAGATACATTTCGACGAGGCGGTTGTCGCGCTGCGCGATTTTTGACGCGATCGTCACAAAATCCGGGAGCGAAATGATATACACCAGCGAAACGTCCTGAAAAAGGACGATCGTCTGCGTCAAGAGGACCGGAAGCATGTTACGGAAAGCCTGCGGAAGGATCACGAGGCGCATGACCTGCCAGTAGGAAAAACCGAGCGCGTACCCGGCGTTCGCCTGACCCGCCGGAATGCTCTGGATCCCGGCGCGCATGATTTCGCAGTAATAGCAGGCTTCGAAGAGTATGAAGGTGATGAGCGCCGAGGCGAAAGCGCCGACCTGAACCGGGCGCTCCGCGCCGATGATCCACGCGCCGATGTAAGGCGCCATGAAGTAAAACCAGAAAATCACCATGACGAGCGGAACGGAGCGCAGGAGATTGACGTACGCACCCGAAAACCACGCGAGGGGCTTGATCGAAGAAAGGCGCATCATCGCGAGCACCGTTCCCAGGATCGTCCCGCCGATCATCGCCAGAAACGTCACTTCGAGCGTAAACGCGAGACCCTCGAAAATCAGCGCGTGCCATCCGCGAACGATCGCCTGGAAGTCGAAGTTGCCGAACATTCAGGCGCCCCCCCGCAGGTCCGCTTCCGCGCCGCGATCGAACGAAAACCCCGGTACGGCGAGCCAGCGTTCGAGCCGCCGCATCCCGAAAACGATGACCATGTTGATGACGATGTAGATGATCGTCGAGACGGTGAAAGCCTCGAAAACCTGAAAGCTGAATTCCTGCATCGCCCGCGTTTGCGCCGTCAGTTCCATCAGGCCGACCGCCATCGCGACCGAGCTGTTTTTCAGGATGTTCATGAATTCCGACGTAAGCGGCGGAAGGATGATGCGGAAAGCCATCGGAAGAATGACGTAGCAATAACTCTGCGTCAGGGTCATCCCCAGCGCCTGTGCGGCCATCATCTGTCCGCGCGCCTGCGAGAGGATTCCCGCGCGGAACTGCACGGCGATCCGTGTCGACGTAAAGAACGCAAGCGCGACGACCGCCGTCCAGAACGAGGAATTCGGCGTCTGCTTCATCCACGTCCCGATCGCTTCGGGAACGATTTCGGGGACGACGAAGAACCAGAGGAACATCTGGACGAGCAAAGGGATGTTTCGGAAGAATTCGATGTACGCGTCGCCGAGCATCGCCCAGCCCCGGCGCGGGAGCGTCGTGAGCGTCCCGACGACGCCGCCCATGACGAGCGCGGCAACCCACGCCGTCAGGCTTACGGCGATGGTCCAGCGCGTGCCGAGAAAGAGCGTGTAAAGATAGCTCCCCGTCCCGTCTGGAGAAGCCTCCAGAAATATTCCCCAATTCCAGTTGTAATTCATCTTATGCGTATTCCCGATCGAACCCCCGACGCTCGATACGCCGCGCAAGCCGCGGCGGCGCCCCCCCACGGGGCCCGGACGGCGTCCGGGCCCTTCACCCCCTATTTATAGACGTTCGGATCGGAGGAATCGGTCGGATTTGCCACGACGCGCTTCATCGCGTCGCTCATCGGGATGTTCATGACGATGTTGCGCGGCGGGATCGGCTTCATGAACCATTTGTCGTAGATGGCCGTCAAACCGCCGCTCTTATAGAGATTGACCATCGCGGCGTCGACGACCTTCTTGAACGCCGGGTCGTCCTTGCGGAGCATGATGCCGAAAGGCTCGACCGAAAGCGCATCGGGCGAAATCGTGAAAAGCGCCGGGTTCGCGTGATTCGCGACGAAGCCCGCGAGTTGAATGTCGTCCATCACGAAAGCGAGCGCGCGCCCCGTGTCGACCATCAGAAAGGCTTCGGCGTGGTCTTTCGCGTTCAGAATCCTCATTCCGAGCTTGCGTTCCGTGTTCAGCTCGTTCGCCTGCTTCACGTTCGTCGTCCCCGAAGTGGAAACGATCGTCTTTCCCTTGAGGTCTTCGAGGGTGTTCAGATTGTCCGCTTTCTTGGAGACGAAACGGTTCGCCGCGACGTAGTGCGTGACCGTGAAAGTGATCTGCTTCTGGCGGTCGGCCGTATTCGTCGTCGCCCCGCATTCGAGGTCTATCGTCCCGTTGGCGAGCAGGGGAATCCGCGTCGCCGGCGTTATGGGTTGAAAATTGACCTTCAAATTCGGCATTTTCAGCTCTTCTTTCACCGCGTCGACGATTTTCAGGCACAGATCCATCGCGTATCCAACGGGTTTTTGCTCACCGTCGAGATAAGAAAACGGAATCGACGCGTCGCGGTGGCCGAGCGTAATGCTGCCGCCGGCGCGAATTTTATCCAGGGTCCCCTGCTGGGCCTGGACTGCGGCGCAAAACCCGATCGACAGACCGAGGGCGCAGGCAAAATAACGAATTTTCATGGCGAACACTCCTTACGGTGAATTGTTTCAAACGGGACGTTCAAAAAAGCTTACCGCTCCCAGACACCGAACGCCCGCGGTCAAGGCGTCCGGCGGTTCCGTCGGCCTCTTGTCGAAGGCCGACACGAAGACTTCAGGCACGATAGTGCCGACAATTCTATCCCAAATCGCCGCGCCCGACTTCCCAGGCGGCGCCCTGTTCATTTTTCCGCTCAATTTCTTGTTCAATCTCCTTGAGCAACTGAAATATCTCGCGGAAGTTTTTCGGCGGCTTTCCCTGCTCGCGCTCTTTTATCGCCGCGCGGCGCAGCGAACGCAGCCGCTTGAAATCCGCCGAGGGAAAGCGCGCCGCGATCTCGTCGATCGCCTTTTCGTCGTCGATCAGCCGACGCCGCCATTCTTCGAGACGATGCAGCCTCGCCGTTTCCTCCACGGAGTCTCCCTGGAGCCTCGCCAGCGCGCTTCGGATGGGGTCGGCGTCGACGCCGCGCATCAGGCGCCCGATATACTGCATCTGTCGACGGCGCGCCTCGTCGTGCCGCGTCATCCGCCGCGCGTCTGCAAGCGCCGCGCGCAGGTTTTCGGGGACGCCGGGAATCGACGAGAGCGCGTCCGCCGAGGTCGCTAGACCGACGAGTTCCTCGCCGAGCGACTGAAGTTCCTCCATCGCGCGCTTGCGCTTCGTTTTCGAGATCGCGGACGTTTCCGTCGCCGGGTTCATCATACGTCCATCCATGATTCGGGCCTGAAACTGCTATGATAAAGGCTTTCATCGTCTCATTGACAGGAAGTCCATGTCCGAATCGCGTTTTGCCCACACATTTGAGAATCTTCTGGAACTCGCGCGGGACACCCTCGACCTCGCCGGGAAGGCCGGGGCGGCCGCCTGCGAAGTCGACGTTTCCGAAGGCTTCGGACAAAGCGTCATGGTGCGCCGAGGCGAAGTCGATACGATCGAGCACAACCGCGACAGCGGAATCGGCGTCACGATCTACCTAGGCGCGCCGGGAAATCAGCGCAAAGGGCACGCGAGCACGTCGAATTTCTCTCCGGCGGCCTTGCGCGAGACGGTCGACGCGGCGACGAACATCGCGCGCTTCACGGCACCCGACGCGTGCGCGGGTCTGCCCGACGAGGACTTGCTCGCGGGCCGTGACGAAGCTTTCGCCGACCTCGACCTTTATCACCCCTGGTCGCTCGACGTCGAAGGCGCGATCGACCTCGCGCGGCGCTGCGAGGGCGCGGCGTTCGCGGTCAGCCCGCTGATCGCCAATTCCGACGGCGCGGCGGTCTCGATCCAGGAAGGCCAGTTCGTTTCGGCGAACAGCGCAGGCTTCATCGGAGGCTACCCGACTTCGCGGCACACCCTGTCGTGCGTGCCGATCGCCGCCGATCGGGGGCGGATGCAGCGCGACGACTGGTTTTCCGTCTCGCGGAATTCCGAAGCGCTCGCGCCCGCCGAGTCGATCGGCGATTACGCGGCAAGACGCGCGCTCTCGCGCCTCGCCGCCCGCCGAATCAAGACGTGCCAGGCGCCGGTTCTCTTCGAAGCGCCGCTCGCGGCGTCGCTGATCGCGCATTTCGTCCATGCGGCGAGCGGGGGAAGCCTGTATCGCAAAACGTCCTTCCTCGTCGACGCGCTCGGTTCACGCGTTTTCTCGAAAGGCTTTCAAATCAGCGAGCGCCCACGCGTCCCCGGTGCGCTCGCCAGCGCGCCTTTCGACGGCGACGGCGTTGCGACGCGCGCGCGTGAAGTCGTCGAGGATGGCGTTCTGCAAGGCTATTTCCTGAGCGCTTACACGGCGAGAAAGCTCGGAATGCCGACGACCGGAAACGCGGGCGGTTGCCACAACCTGCTCGTCAAACCGGGCAAGCACGATTTTCGCGGTCTCCTGAAGGAAATGCGGCGCGGCCTGCTCGTGACCGAGCTTTTAGGGCAAGGCGTCAACTACGTGACGGGCGATTACTCGCGCGGCGCGGTCGGCTACTGGGTCGAGAACGGCGAAATCGCCTACCCGGTCGAAGAAATCACGATCGCGGGCAACTTGCGCGACATGTTCAAAAACATCGTTGCGGTCGGGAACGACATTCTCGTGCAAGGCGCGCGGCAGACGGGGTCGATCCTCGTCGCGCAGATGAAAATCGCCGGAAATTGAACCGACCGGCACGCGCGTCGGCGATTCGGGGATGCAAACGGGGAAGCGGATCGGAAAATCCGGGCGCAAACCGGGGTGGAAACAAACCCCGCCCCTCGCTTATATCATTATAATTGTAGGCTCATCTCACAACCTGGAGGCGTAAACCATGGAAAGACGTTCTTTTCTGAAAAAAGCCGGCGTCGGGATCGCGGCGGGCGCCGTTGCCGCTCCCGCAATCGCCCAGTCCTCACCCACGATCAAATGGCGCATCGCGTCGAGTTTCCCGAAAAACATCGACACACTGCATGGGACGGGTGAATTTCTGGTCAAACGCATTTCCGACATGACGGACGGCAAGTTCCAGATCCAGTTGTTCGCGGCGGGCGAACTCGTCCCGGGACCCGCCGTTCATGACGCCGTCAGAGACAACACCGTCGAAATGGGCTTTACGTGCTCTTACTATTATTTCGGCAAGGACCCGACGTACTGCATCGACACCGCGATTCCATTCGGCATGAACGCGCGCCAGACGATCGCGTGGTATCGCCAAGGCAACGGCAGCAAGCTCATCAACGATTTTCTCGGAAAATCGAATATCCTTTCCTTCCCCTGCGGGAACACCGGAACGCAGATGGGCGGCTGGTTCCGCAAGGAGATCAAGACCGTCAACGACTTGAAGGGTCTGAAAATGCGCATCGCCGGTCTCGGCGGCGCCGTTCTGGCGAGACTCGGCGTCATTCCGCAGCAGATTTCCGGCGGTGACATCTACCAGGCGCTCGAAAAGGGAACGATCGACGCGACCGAATGGACCGTGCCTTACGACGACCAGAAAATGGGCTTCAACAAGGTGGCGAAATACTACTACTATCCCGGATGGTGGGAAGGCGGTCCGCAGATTTCGGTCTATGTCAATACCAAGAAATGGGCCGAGTTGCCGAAATCGTATCAAACGGTCCTCACGGCGGCGTGCGCCGAAGGGAACGCCGAAATGAACTCGCGCTACGACTTCAAGAATCCGATCGCGCTCAAACAGCTCGTCGGCACGGGAACGCAGCTACGGATGTTCCCGAAAGACGTGATGGACGCCTGCTACAAGGCGGCTCAGGAATACTACGCGGAGACCTGCGCCAAGAACCCGGAATTCAAGAAGGTCTATGAGGATTACAGGAAGTTTACGAGCGACCAGAACGACTGGTTCCGCGTCGCCGAAGGCGCTTACGCCAATTACATGTTCGGTCGCAGGGATTGATGCACTGATCGTCTGATCGACGTCCCCGCACGGAAAGCGGCGAAGGTGAACACCTTCGCCGCTTTTTTTCATTCCAGTTCCGGAAACGATTCCCCCCGTTCCGGCTTCACGGCGCGTCGGGCGCCGTGAAGCCGGAGGACTCAGGAATCACCGTTACGGTGAGTACGCCGAGTCGTAATCGACGTCGACCTCGATCCGGACGGTATCGATATCCACCTTGACCGTTTTTTCGAGTCCCGCCGTGACGATCTGCGGGAAAGCGATGATCAGGCCGATCGCGAGGACCTGGATGAGGATGAAGGGCACCGAGCCCCAATAGATGTCCCCGGTCTTCACCGAAGCGGGCGCGACCGAGCGCAGGAAGAAGAGCGCCATGCCGAGCGGCAGCGTCAGGAAAGACGTCTGCATGTTCACGGCCAGAAGGACGCCGAACCAGACGAGGTCGATCCCCATCTTTTCAGCGACCGGGCCGATCAGCGGGACGATGATGAAGATCACCTCGAAATAGTCGAGGAAGCACGCGAGCAGGAAGATGACGATGTTGATGACGATCAAAAAGCCGACGCGCCCTCCGGGAACCGCGCTGAGCAGGTTTTCGACCCATATGTGGCCATCGACGGCGTAGAAGGTCAGCGAAAAGAAGCGCGCGCCGATCAGGATGAACATCACGAAGGTCGTCAGGCTCGCGGTTTTTTCCATCGCCTGCTGCAAGAGTTTCAGGTTCAGCCTTTTCCGGAGCAGGGCGATGACGAGCGCACCGGTCGCGCCCATCGCCCCGCCTTCGGTCGGCGTGGCGATGCCGATGTAGATCGTTCCGAGGACGATGAAAATCAGCGCGAGCGGAGGAATCAGGACGAAGGTGACTTTTTCCGCCATCGCCGAGAGCAGACCCAGCTTGAACACCCGGTTGACGATCGACATGATGAACGCGAACGTGATCCCGGACATCGTTCCGAGGATGACAGTCTCCTCCAGAGGCAGGTCGCCGATGTTCTTGCAGACCGTACAGGCGGCGACGACCGAAGCGACGGTCAGGAACAGAAGCGAGACGATCCCGGTTTTTCCGTCAGGTTCGCGGAATGCGCGCGCCTCGGGCGGCAGCGCGGGCAGCCATTTCGGCTTGACGACGGTAATGACGAAAATATACACGCCGTACAGGGCAACGAGCATCCCCGCAGGGAGGAAAGCGCCTCTGTACATATCGCCGACCGATTTCCCGAGCTGGTCTGCCATGACGATCAGGACGAGCGACGGCGGGATGATCTGCGAAAGCGTCCCCGACGCGGAGATCGTTCCCGTCGCGACCTTCGGGTTGTAGCCGTAGCGCAGCATGATCGGCAAGGAAATCAGCCCCATCGAGATGACCGACGCCGCGATGATCCCGGTCGTCGCGGCGAGGAGCGCGCCGACGAAGATGACCGCGTACGCGAGGCCGCCGCGCACGGGGCCGAAGAGTTGGCCGATCGTGTCGAGCAGGTCTTCGGCCATCCCTGAGCGCTCGAGGATCAGTCCCATGAAAGTGAAGAACGGGACCGCGAGCAGAATATCGTTGGCCATCGTCCCGAAAATGCGGTCGGGCACCGCCTGGAAAATCTGCGGGCCGATCATGCCCAGATAAATGCCGAGCAGACCGAAAACGATTCCGTTGGCCGCGAGCGAAAACGCGACCGGGTAGCCGGCGAGCAAAAAGAGGATCATCGAGGCGAAGATGATCGGCGCCATGTTGGCGGTCAGGAATTCGGTCATTTGGCCGCCTCCTTCCCGGATGCCTCAGGCGCGGCGTCGCGCCTCTTGAGGCTGTCGATACGCTTGATCAGTTCGGAAAACCCCTGGAGTATGATCAGGAAAAAGCCCACCGGAATCAGCAGCCTCGCCGGCCAGACGATCAGCCCGCCTGGGCTGTTCGACATTTCGCCGGACCGGAACACATCGACGAAGATCGGCCACGAGAGCAGCATCGAGCCGAAAGCCATCGGCATCAGGAAGAAAATGATGCCGACGATGTCGATCCACGCCTTGGTGCGCGCCGAGAATCGCTCCAGAAGCACGTCGACGCGAACGTGCGCGTCGTGCAGCAGGGTGTAGCCGGAGCACAGCATGAAGATCGCACCGAAGAGATACCATTGCCCTTCGAGGAAAGCGTTCGAGCTGTAACTGACCGTGTAACGCATGATCGCGTTGAACGTGCCGAGCAAGGTCACAGCCAGAACCAGCCATACGGCCGCGCGGCCGATCCATTCGTTCAGCGCGTCGATTTTTTTCGACAGACAAAGCAGGCTATTCACGATAAATCCTTGGAAAGAATCAAATTATTTTCAATATGGATTTTTCTTGCCGCCTCGCTCGTGGCAGGCGCGGCGACGGAAAAAACAGAGACCTCTCCCAGGATCGCTCGGTAGTATGCCTTGGACTGTAAAAAGTGGGGAGATTATCGCATAAATCGCCGTCGCGGGCTTTCTTGACGAAAGCGCGAAGCGGCGCTCCCGAAGGCCGGGGCGCCGCGCCCCCCGATCGCAGGTCCCGGCGCGCGGGGATTAGCGCCCCGCCGCCATCGCCTCGAATTTGGCCAGCAAGTCCTCGTGGGTCTCGGGGTTGTCCTCGTCCCTCGAAATGCTGTCGACGGGACAGACTTCGATACATTGCGGTTCGTCGTAGTGCCCGACGCACTCGGTACACTTTTTCGGATCGACCTGGTAATGCTCGTCGCCCATCGAAATCGCGCTGTTCGGGCATTCAGGCTCGCAAACGTCGCAGCAGATGCATTCGTCGGAAATGATCATCGACATGGTTTTCTCCTTCAGACCTCAATCAAGGTCGGCGACTTTTCTTTTCAGGCGCTCGACCACCAGCGGGTGCGCGAATTTTCCCACGTCGCCGCCCAGTTTCGCTATTTCGCGGACCATCGACGCCGAAATGAACATGTATTTTTCGCTCGGCGTCAGAAAAAGGGTCTCGACTTCGGGGAAAATATTCCGGTTCATCCCGGCCATCTGGAATTCGTATTCGAAATCCGACGCGGCGCGCAGTCCGCGCAGAACGACCTTGGCGCCCTTCGAATGCAGAAAATCGAGCAAAAGCCCACTGAAACTACAGACTTCGGTATTTTCGTAGATCGACAGCACCTTCCTGGCCATTTCGACGCGTTCTTCGAGCGGGAAAAAGGGATGTTTGTCCCGGCTCGCCGCAACCGCGACGATCAGATGGTCGAACAGCGACGCGGCGCGCCGCACGATATCCTCGTGACCGCGCGTCAGGGGGTCGAAGGTCCCCGCGTAGACCGCAAGCCGTTTATTCAACGCCATCGCCACCGCCCCTTAGCATCAAGTGAAAATGAACCCGCCCCGCCCGGCCGTGGCGCACGGTCGTCCAATCTCCGCAGGTTTGCAACGCGCCCTCGGCTTCGAGGTAGACGCGCGCATCGTCCTTGGCAAGGCGCGGAAGAAAGGACGCCAGACGCTCGACCCAAGCCTCGCCGTACGGCGGATCGAAAAAAAGCACGTCGAAACGCCGATCCGGCGGCAGGGACCGGGCAGCGAATTTTACCGCATCCGAATCGATAATTTGCAAACGCGGCGCCGCGAGAAGCGTTTCCGCGTTCTTCCGGATCGCCGCAAGAACCTTGGGCGCGCGCTCGACCATGACGACGCGGTCCGCGCCGCGCGAAAGCGCTTCGAAACCGAGCGCGCCGCTTCCCGCAAAGAGGTCGAGACACGAAAAGCCCGACAAGTCCTGTCCGAGCCAGTTGAAGAGTGTTTCGCGCACACGGTCCGGCGTCGGGCGCAGGTTTTCCGAATCCGGGAAGCGCAGGACGCGCCGCCGCCACGCGCCTCCGACGATGCGCACCGAATTCATCGCGCGTTGGCTCTGGTGTCGGCCCGCGCGCGCCGTTGCGGGCGACCCGGCCGGAACGCGCGGGTCGGGGCGTTTTTTGGGAGAAGGCATCGAGGCTTTCGGAAAACCGGAATTCAGTAGATTCCGTAGAATTTCGTAGAATACCGTAGAATACCGAATTCTGAATCCATCTTCGACACGTCTCATGCTGGAAGAAGTTTTGATCAACTCCACGCCGCAGGAAACGCGTGTGGCCGTCGTGCGGCAGGGCGTCGTCCAGGAATTGCACATCGAGCGCAACGCAAGCCGCGGGCTGGTCGGGAATATCTACCTCGGCAAGGTCGTCCGCATCCTGCCGGGGATGCAATCGGCGTTCATCGACATCGGGCTCGAACGCACGGCCTTCCTGCACGTGGCCGACATCTGGGAGGCGCATGCGCCCGACGCGCCGGTGCGCGCGATCGAGCGCATCCTGTTCGAGGGAAAGAGCGTCGTCGTCCAAGTCATCAAGGAACCGATCGGCACCAAGGGCGCGCGCCTTTCGACGCAAGTCTCGATGGCGGGCCGTATGCTCGTCTACCTCCCGCAGGAAACGCACATCGGCATTTCGCAGCGCATCGAGAACGAAGCCGACCGCGACGCGCTTCGGGAAAAAATCAAACGCCTTATCCCGAAAAACACCTCCGAAGGTTACATCGTCCGTACGATGGCCGAAGACGCGAGCGAAGACGAACTCGCCGCCGACATCGAATACCTGCGCAAACTCTGGAGCGACATACGCAATCTGTCGAAGACGCAGTCGCCGCCCGCGCTGCTCTATCAGGAACTTTCGCTCGCGCAGCGCGTGATCCGCGACTTCGTCAAGGCCGAAACCTCGCGCATCGTCATCGACTCGGAGGAAAACTTCCGGCAGCTCTTGGCTTTCGCCGAAGAATACATGCCGGGGCTTCTGCCGCTCATCGAGCATTACCCCGACGAGATGCCGCTCTTCGACCTTTACGGTGTCGAGCAGGAAATCCAGAAAGCGCTCGCGCGGCGCGTCGGACTGAAGTCGGGCGGCTATCTGATCGTCGACCAGACCGAGGCAATGACGACGATAGACGTCAATACCGGCGCCTTCGTCGGTATCCGCAACTTCGACGAAACCGTTTTCAAGACGAACCTCGAAGCCGCGCAAGCGATCGCGCGTCAGCTTCGGTTGCGCAATCTCGGCGGGATCATCATCGTCGATTTCATCGACATGGACAGCGAAGAACACCGCGCCGCCGTCCTCGCCGAACTCAACAAAGCGCTCGAAGGCGACCATATGCGCTTGACCGTCAACGGCTTCACGTCGCTCGGCCTCGTCGAAATGACGCGCAAGCGCACGCGCGAATCGCTCTCGCACGTACTCTGCGAAGAATGCCCGACCTGCGGTGGGCGCGGCGAAGTCAAGACGGCGCGAACCGTCTGCCACGAAATCATGCGCGACCTCCTGCGCGAGTCGCGGCAATTCAACGCGCGCGAATTCCGCGTCCTCGCAAGCGTTCCCGTCATCGACATCTTCCTCGACGAGGAGTCGCAGGGGCTCGCGATGCTTTCCGACCAGATCGGGAAAACGGTCTCGCTCAAGCCCGAAGCGAGCTATTCGAGGGAACAGTACGACATCGTACTGATCTGACCTCCCTTCCCCCGCCTCGACCGCGTCGTCGCCTTCGTCAGGATCCGCCGTCGAACCCGGCCTGCCGCCACGCCTCGAAAACCGCGACGGCGACGGCGTTCGACAGGTTCAGGCTGCGTTGCCCCGATCGCATCGGAAGCCGAAGCCGACGCGCTTCCGGGAATTCTTCAAGGACTTCCGCCGGAAGGCCGCGCGTTTCGCTGCCGAAGACGAAAACGTCGTCCGACCCAAAGGCAACGCTGTGAAAGCCGCGCGCGCCGCGCGTCGTCAGCGCGAAAAACCGTCGTCCGCGCAACGCCGCCTTGCACGCTTCCCAGTCAGTGTGCCTGAAGACGCGCGCGAATTCGTGGTAATCGAGACCCGCGCGCTTCAACGCACGGTCCTCCCAACGAAAGCCGAGCGGCTCGACGACGTGCAATTCGGCGCCGGTATTCGCGCACAGCCGGATCACGTTTCCGGTATTGGGCGGAATTTCGGGCTGAAAGAGGACGACTGCGGTCACGGCGCCGCCTGAAGCCGTTTCGGGAGCGCGCGCGCCAAAACGAGGACTCCGACCCACGCCGCACCTGCGCGCTTCAATGCGCGGGCGCATTCGCCGACCGACGCGCCCGTCGTCATGACGTCGTCGATGATCAGAACGCGCTTCCCCGCAAATTCGCCGGAACAGAGAAAGGCGTTCCGAATATTGCCTTTGCGTTCTTTCCAGGGAAGGTCGGCCTGCGCGGGCGTATCGCGGATTCGCGCGCAACGCTCGGAGTCGATCGGGACTTTCCACGCCGACGCGATGACCTTGGCGAGTTCGAGCGATTGGTTGAAGCCTCTGTCGCTCAGGCGGCCCGGGTAGAGCGGCAGCGGGACGACAAGGTCGACGGACGGAGTCGCGGCTTCGCCGCCGGGAGGCCCCAGCGCCGCCATCGCGCGCCCGAAGTAGCCGGCCAGCGCGAGCCGGTGGCCGTATTTGAACGATTGGACGAGTTTGTCGAGGGGAAATTCGTAGCGAAAAACCGCGCGAGCGGCGTCGAAATACGATGGCTTGGCGAGGCAGCGCCCGCAGAGGCGTCCTTCGGGTGACGGCAAGGCGCAACGCGGACAACACGCCTCGGAGAGGCGCGGCAGGTCGGCTTCGCACGCTTCGCAGACGATTTCGCGCTGCGCTGGCGAGGCGCAGAGCAGGCAGTCCTGCTCGATGCGCGCGAGCGGGTTTGAAACCAGGCCGAGCACGCGCTTCCAGACGCGCTCGATCGCGTTGGGAAAAGGCGGCAAGCCGGATGTTGAACCCTCGGTTGATCTCATTTTGAGGTAGAATATACAGTTATCTTTGGTATTGTCGTCGATTTTTTTCAGGTATCTTTGCCCATGAATACGTTTGCCGCCGTTCTGGATACTCCGCCCCAAACCGTCTCTCCCGTCGCCCCCGCGCCGGCCAAATGGTCCGTCTCAAAGGTCGAAGCGCTCTTTCAGATGCCCTTGATGGATCTTCTCGACCGCGCGCACCAAGTGCACAAAGAAAATTTCAACCCGAACGAAGTCCAGCGTTCGGCGCTGATCTCGATCAAAACCGGCGGGTGTTCCGAAGATTGCAGCTATTGTTCGCAATCGGCGCGCTACCATACCGCGACCGAGCGCGAGGGTCTCATGCAGGTCGAGGATGTCGTCAAGGCGGCGAAAGAAGCCAAGGCCAACGGCGCAACGCGCTTTTGCATGGGCGCGGCGTGGCGCGGCCCGAAAGAAAAGCAGATGGAAGTCGTCACGCAGATGATCCGCGAGGTCAAGGCGCTCGGGATGGAAACCTGCGTGACGCTCGGCATGCTCAAGGAAGGCCAGGCCGAGCAGCTCAAGGAAGCGGGGCTCGATTATTACAACCACAACCTCGACACCGACTCCGAATTCTACGCGAACCTGATCACGACGCATACGCACACGGACCGCCTCAATACGATCGACCTCGTCCGCCGCGCCGGAATCAAGATATGTTCGGGCGGCATCCTCGGCATGGGTGAATCGCGCCGCAATCGCGCCGCGCTCGTCGCGCAACTCGCCAACCTGAATCCGCCGCCGGATTCCGTTCCGATCAACAATCTGATCCCGATTCCGGGAACGCCGCTCGCCGACGCCGAAAGACTCGACAACTTCGAATTCCTCCGCACGATCGCCGCCGCGCGGATCGCCATGCCCAAAAGCTACGTCCGCCTTTCCGCGGGACGTGAATCGATGTCGGAAGAATTTCAGGCGCTCTGCTTCTTCGCGGGCGCGAATTCGATTTTTTACTGCGACAAGCTGCTGACCGCGTTGAACGCCGGAACCAACCGCGACGCCGCGTTGTTTGAAAAGCTCGGCCTGAGCTTCGTCTGACCCCGTCACACATTCCCGCCCTTCCGTCGCCGGACCCGATGCGCATCGACACGCGCCAGGTCCGGCGAAATTTCGAGCGCGCCGCACCCCGCTACGACGCGGCGGCCTTCCTCCCGCGCGAGGTCGGTCGCCGGATGCTCGAACGCCTCGACTGCGTGAAATTCGACCCGAAGCGCGTCCTCGACCTGGGTTGCGGAACCGGTGCCGACCTCCACGCGCTCTCCGCGCGCTACCCGAACGCCGTTCTCGTCGGCGCGGATTTTTGCGAACGCATGCTGCGCGAAGGACGCTCGCGGCGTTCGCTTTTCCGCTGGCTCCTTCCCCGACTCCTGCGCGCTCGCGCGCCGCTCGCCCTTGCCGACGCTGGCGCTCTTCCCTTCGCCGGCGCGTCTGTCGGCCTCGTCTGGTCGAATATGATGCTGCACTGGTCGGCCAACCCGCTGCGCGTTTTGCAAGAGGCCTTCCGCGTCCTCGAACCCGGCGGACTCCTGATGTTTTCGACGCTCGGCCCGGGGACCTTGCGCGAGTTGCGCGCGTGCTTTACCGACGCCTACGCGCACACGCTGCGCTTTACCGATATGCACGACACCGGCGACACGCTCGTCGAATGCGGATTCGCCGACCCCGTGCTCGACGTCGAGACCTTGAGACTGACCTACCGTTCGCTGAAAGACCTGGTCACGGAATTGCGCCAAAACGGCGCCGCCTGCGCCGCGCCGGACCGCCGTCGCGGACTGATGGGGCGCGGCGCTTGGCGGGCGGTCGAAAACCGTTTTCTGGAACAAGCGATCGAGGGACGTTTAC
>JAISDL010000050.1 GCA_031264825.1 Accumulibacter sp.
TACGAAATCGGCCTGAAAATCGTCCAAGACTTCATACTTTGATGAAATTGAGAATCGCGGACCACTATGTCGAAAACTTCCTGGCTTGAATTTCTCGCAAACGCGGGCGCGCGCGTGGAAGAAGGCGCCCCCTTGGTTTTCGGCTCTGAAACCGACGAAAGCAGACTTGCGCGCGACGCGACGATCGTCTCCCCGCTCACGCACCTTTCCGTCGTCGGCTTTTCCAGAGACGACGCGAAAACCTATCTGCACAGTTTGTTCACAAGCGACGTTGAAAGTCTCGGCGCCAACGCCTCTCAGTATTCCGCGTGGTGTTCGCCCAAAGGGCGGATGCTTGCGAATTTCATCCTTTACCGGGATCAAGGCGCTTACCGCGCCCTGCTCTCCGCCGACCTGCTCGCAAGGTCGATAAAGCGCCTGCGCATGTACGTCCTGCGCTCGAAAGTCGAACTCTCCGACGAATCGGACGCCATCGTGCTCGTCGGCGTTTCCGGTCCCGACGCACCCGAAGCCCTCCGCGCCGCCGCCCTGCCCGTCCCATCGACCGGGACGGCGAAATTTGACGGCGGAACGCTGATCCGTCTTGAGGATCGGCGTTACATCGCGGCGCTTGAGGAGATCGCCGCAGAGGAAGTCTGGAAAAAACTCGCCGGAAAAGCGACGCCGGTCGGCTCAAGCGCGTGGCGGTGGCTCGACATCCGCGCCGGGATCCCGTGGATCACCGAAGCGACCGAAGAAAAATTCGTTCCGCAAATGCTCGGCTTCGAAAAAATCGGCGGCGTCAGCTTTACCAAAGGCTGCTATCCCGGACAGGAAGTCGTCGCGCGTTCGCAATACCTCGGTCGGCTCAAGCGCCACCTCACCCGTCTTCACTCCGAAACGCCGGCGCGCGCGGGCGAAGCGGTTTTCAGCGCGCCCGAAGCCGCTTGCGGAACGCTCGTCTGCGTGGCGCCGTCGCCCGAAGGCGGGTTCGACGCGCTCGGCGTCCTTCTGGACGAAGCCGCCCAAGCGGGCGGAATCCGCTCGGAAAGCGGCCAAGTATTCGATTCCGTCGAAGCGCTTCCTTGGCTCTGAGTTCTCGGCGCGGTCCAAGAGCGGTCGGTCAGCCGCCGTCCGTGAAGACGCTCGCCGACGGAAGCGTGTATTTTTCGAGAAAGGTTTGCGTCAGCACGCGCATTTCGTGCGTCACGCGATTCCACGCCATCGCGCCGAGTTCGGCGGGGATTTCCCGGTAAAAAGCCTCGGCGACGCTACCGGTGATACAGGCGATCGTATCGCTGTCGCCCCCGATCGAAATCGCCAGCCGGATCGCGTGCGCATAGTCGCGGCTCTCGAAGAAGGCGATCAGCGCTTGGGGGACGCTTCCCTGGCAACTCACGTCGAATTCATAGCCGGGACGAATCTCGTTCAAGGACCGATCCAGGTCGTAAGCGCAGGACTTTTTGACGTAGTCCCCGATTTCCGTTTTGGAACACCCCGATCGCGCGAGGAAGATCGCGGCGGCAACCGCCTGTGCGCCCTTGACGCCTTCGGGATGGTTGTGCGTGACCTCCGCCGAGCGCCGCGCCTCGTCGAGCGTCTCTTCCAGCGTATCGAAAGCCCATCCGACCGGGCCGACGCGCATCGCCGAGCCGTTCCCCCAGCTATTGTAAGCGTCGGCATCCTCGCGCATGAGCCATTGGCGAAAGGAGCCGCCGTAGCCGGCGTCGAGATAGCGCGTGCCCCACTCCTTGAGCGCGCTCCGGTAGTCCCGCGCCCCAAGGCAGGCGTCGGCCACCGCGACCGTCAATACCGAATCGTCGGTAAAACGACATTTCGGATTCACCAAGTCGATTTCGTCCGGGTTCTCCGTTTTTCGGTTGCGCCATTCGTAAATCGAGCCGCAAATATCGCCGATGATTCCGCCAAGCATTTTTTCCTCCCGTGCGTTTCCACAATTTTCCGAAAAGAGCACCGCCGTGCCGCCTTCCCCGGAAGGCGCGCCGAAACGGAATCAATCGGCGGCGTGTTCTTCGATGAAACGTTTGACGGACTCAACATCCGCGTCGAGGACGGCCACCCGCTGCGGCAGGCGCTCGATCCCCTCCATCGCCGGAGGACGCGCCGGCGATTTGCCGATCGCTTCCATGAGCGTTTCCGCAAATTTGGCCGGCAAAGCCGTTTCCAGCGCAAGTATCGGCATATCCGGCGTCCGGTTCTCAAAGGCGAGCTTGAAGCCGTCCGCGGTATGCGGGTCGATCATCAGACCGTATTGCTCGTATACCTTGCGGATCGTCGCAATGCGGTCCGCGTGCGAACTCTTCCCGGAGACGAAGGCAAAGTGCGGCAGACGCTCGAAATACGGTGTTTTTGAGAGGTCGAAGCTCCCGCCCCGGTCGATTTCTCCCCAGAGGCTGCCAAGCTGCGCGGGGTCGCGCCCGACGAGGTCGAAAACGAAGCGTTCGAAATTGGACGCCTTGGAAATATCCATCGACGGGCTCGACGTCGTGAAGGTTTCCGCGGCTTTGCGCGGCCGATAAACGCCCGTCCGGAAAAATTCGTCGAGCACGTCGTTCTCGTTTGTCGCCAGGATAAGCCGGCCGATCGGCGCGCCCATCATCCGCGCGATGTGCCCCGCGCAGATATTGCCGAAATTCCCCGTGGGCACCGCGAAAGCGACGCGCTCGTCGTTCGACTTCGTCACGGCGAGCGACGCCTTGATGTAATAAATCACTTGCGAGACCACCCTCGCCCAGTTGATCGAATTCACCGCTCCGATCCTGAACCTGGATTTGAACGCGTGGTCTTTCGAAACCGCTTTGACGATATCCTGCGCGTCGTCGAACATTCCGCGCACGGCGATATTGCAGATATTGGCGTCTTGGAGCGAATACATCTGCGCGCGCTGAAATGCGCTCATCCGTTCGTGCGGCGAAAGCATGAAAACGCGGATTCCCCGTTTCCCGCGCATCGCGTATTCGGCGGCCGAACCCGTATCGCCCGACGTGGCGCCGAGAATATTGATCGTTTCACCGCGCTTTTCCAGGACGTATTCGAAAAGATTCCCCAGAAGCTGCATCGCCATATCCTTGAACGCGAGCGTCGGCCCGTTGGAAAGCTCCAAAAGGCCGAGTCCGGGTTCGAGCGGGCGGATCGGCGTGATTTCACCGGCGTTCCCGGGGTCGCGCCCGTTACAGTACACGGCGGGCGTATAGGTCTTATCGACGAGGGCCTTCAAATCCGCCTCCGGGATGTCGTCGATGAATTTGGACAACACCTCAAAAGCCAGTTCGGCGTAGGAAAGCCGGCGCCAGCGATTCAATTCCTCGTTTTCGAGCTGCGGGTAGGTTTCCGGAAGGTAGAGACCGCCGTCGGGCGCGAGCCCGCCGAGCAGGATTTCGGTAAACGTTTTTTTCCGCGGATTCAGCGTCGCGTCGCGGGTCGAGATATAACGCATGCTTGTGTTCCGTTGAATGAAACCTTCTAAGTCAGTTCTTCGAGCCGCAGACGGATCAAGCGGCCCTTGACGACGGGGAGCGACTCGATTTTGGAGATTGCGGCGTTGATGTTCTTTTCGCGCGTCTCGTGCGTCAGCAGGATGATGTCGGTCTGATCCTCGCCTTCGTCGGGTTCGCGCTGGATCATCGCGTTGATCGAAATCAACTGGTCGGCGAGGATATGCGTAATATCGGCGAGCACACCGGGCTTGTCTTCGACGCGCAGGCGCAGGTAATAACTCGTCACGACTTCGGAAATCGGGAGGATCGGCAGGTCGACGACCGCGTCCGGCTGAAACGCCAGGTGCGGGACGCGATGTTCGGGGTTCGACGTAAGCATCCGCGCGATATCGACGAGGTCGGCGATCACGGCGGACGCGGTCGGCTCGGCACCCGCGCCCTTGCCGTAGTAGAGTGTCGAACCGACCGCGTCGCCCTTGACGAGGACGGCGTTCATCGCACCCTCGACGTTGGCGATCAGGCGTTTTTCCGGGATCAGCGTCGGATGGACGCGCAACTCGATCCCCGCGACCGTCCGCTTCGTTATGCCGAGGAGTTTGATCCGATACCCCAACTGCCCCGCGTACTTGATGTCTGTCGAATCGAGTCGGCTGATCCCCTCGATGTGCGCTTTCTCGAAATTCATCCGCGTCCCGAAGGCGATCGCGCTCATGATCGTCAGCTTGTGCGCCGCGTCGACGCCCTCGATGTCGAAGGTCGGGTCGGCCTCCGCGTAACCCAGGCGCTGCGCTTCTTTCAGCACGACGTCGAAAGCTTCTCCGCGCTCGCGCATTTCCGAGAGGATGAAATTCGTCGTCCCGTTGATGATCCCGGAGACCCACTCGATGTGATTCGCCGTCAGACCTTCACGAAGCGCCTTGATGATCGGGATGCCGCCGGCGACGGCCGCCTCGAACGCGACCATGACGTTTTTTTCCCGCGCCACCGCGAAAATCTCGTTGCCGTGAGAAGCGATCAGCGCCTTGTTCGCCGTCACGACGTGCTTGCCGTTTTTCATGGCCTTCAGCACGAGGTCCTTCGCGACGCCGCATCCGCCGATCAATTCGACGACGACGTCGATTTCCGGGTCGGAAACGACCGAAAAAGCGTCGTCGGTAATCCGGCATTTCCCCTGCGTCACCTTTTCCGCGTGCGCGAGGTCCCTGTCCGCGACGACGCTTATCCGAAGCGGGCGCCCGGAACGCCGGGTGATTTCCTCGTTGTTCCGGTCGAGGACGGAAAAAGTACCGCCGCCTACAGTTCCAATGCCGAGGAGTCCTATGTTGATCGGTTTCATCTGAATTGTTTTCAAAGGTTAAAAATCGGTTTACGCCCTGCGCGCACGGAAGTTCTCCAGAAACCGGGCGATGCGCCCGATCGCCTCTTCGAGATCGTCCTCGTACGGAAGAAAAACCAGGCGAAAATGGTCGGGGCGCGGCCAGTTGAAGCCCGTCCCCTGAACGAGCAGGACACGCTCCTCGCGCAGAAGCTCCGCAATGAAAGCCTGATCGTCTTCGATCGGATAAACCTTCGGATCGAGCTTCGGGAACATATACAGCGTCGCCTTGGGCTTGACGCAACTCACGCCGGGAATCGCGGTGATCCGCTCGTACGCCAGGTTGCGCTGGCGGCACATGCGACCGCCGGGCATGACGAGGTCGTCGATGCTCTGATAACCGCCGAGCGCCGTCTGGATGCCGTACTGCCCCGGAACGTTCGCGCACAGGCGCATCGACGCGAGCATGTCCAAGCCTTCGATGTAATCCCGCGCGCGCGCAAGATCGCCCGAGACGACCATCCATCCGGCGCGGTACCCGCAAGAACGGTAATTCTTCGAAAGACCGTTGAAACTGACCATCAACACGTCGTCGGAAAGCGAAGCGATCGCCGTGTGCGCCACGCCGTCGTAAAGCACTTTGTCATAAACCTCGTCGGCGTAAACGATCAGATCGTTTTCCCGCGCGATTTCGACGATTTCCATCAACAGATCGTCGGGGTAGAGCGCGCCCGTCGGGTTGTTCGGGTTGATGACGACGATCGCGCGCGTGCGCGGCGTGATCTTCGAGCGGATGTCTTCGGGGTCGGGAAGCCAAGCGTTGTTCTCGTCGCACAGATAGTGGCGCGGCGCGCCGCCCGAAAGGCTGACGGCCGCCGTCCAGAGCGGATAATCGGGCGCCGGCAGCAAAACCTCGTCGCCGGAGTTCAGCAAGGCGTTCATCGAAAGGCAGATAAGCTCCGAGACGCCGTTGCCGATGTAGATGTCGTCGAGCGTCACGCCCTTGATATGCTTTTGCTGCGTGTAATGCATCACGGCCTTGCGCGCGGGAAAAATACCCTTTGAATCCGAATAACCCGCCGCTTCCGGCAAATTGCGGATCATGTCGAGCCGGATTTCTTCGGGAGAGTCAAAACCGAAAGGCGCCAGATTGCCGATGTTCAGCTTGATGATCCTGTGCCCCTCTTCCTCCATCCTTCTCGCCTGCTCAAGCACCGGCCCGCGAATGTCGTAACAGACGTTTGCGAGCTTGTCGGACTTGAGCACGGGGTTTTTCGAGCCAAACGCCTTCTTCCGAAGGTCGTAGCAAACGTTTGACGGTCTCTCTGATTCCTGCGTGGATTCCATTGCGCCCTCTCGCCCCGGAACGGCAAAGCGCCGCTTTCTTCGTTCCGGGAAAAGCAAAAGGTATAATCCTACTTTATTGCCCGTTTTCCCGCAATTCGTGCTCCCCTCCACTCTTCCGCACACGTCGTCACCCAATCGCCCCCGGCGCGGCACGGTCGGCGCGGACATTCTGAAATGAGATCGCCGACAATTCGAAGGCGGAACGTCGCCACGGGATTCGCGCCGCTCGCGCTTCCCGGCGCGCTTTTGTGTACGCTTCCGGGGGCGCGCGCGTGGTAAGGCGAATCGCGCTCAAAATCGACGTCGACACCTGCCACGGCGCGCTCGAAGGCGTTCCCGCGCTGACCCGGCTTCTGGCCGACCACGGCGCGCGGGGTAGTTTCTTCTTTTGCCTCGGTCCCGATCAAAGCGGCCGCGAATCTGGAAAAACTTCGCTCAAACGCTATTACGACCTCAAAACGAGGCTCTGCGGGACCCTCCTTCCCGCGCCCGAAATCGGCGCGTGCTGCCTTGAAATCCTCCGAAAAACCCGGCAGGCCGGCTTTGAAACCGGACTCCGCGCCTGGAATCGCGTCGCGTGGGAAAAGAAAATCGACGACGCGCAAAACCCCTGGGTCGAGACGGAAATGCAAAAAGCGCTCTCGCGCTTTACGGAGATATTCTCCGAACCGCCGCGCGCGTGCGCCGCCGCGGGCTGGAAAACGAATCGGCACGCGCTCCGACTCACGCAAGGCCTCGGTTTTTCCTACGCGAGCGACAGCCGCGGAAAAACACCCTTCCTTCCGGTCATTGACGGCGAAATCGTCGTGTGCCCGCAAATCCCGACGACGCTGCCGACGCTCGACGAAGTCCTTTTCACCGGCGACGTCTCTCCGACCACCGCGTTCGACCGGATACTCCAACTCTCGGAAACGCTCGAAGGCGATCACGTCTTCACGCTTCGCGCGGAAATCGAGGGCATGCAATTCATCGGCGCCTTCGAACGCCTGCTCGCCTCGTGGGCCAAACGGGGCGATTCGCTCGTCGCGCTGGAAGATTTACGCGCCTCGATCAGTTTCGATACGCTGACCCGAAGCCGCGTCGTTTTCGACGAAGTGCCGGGACGAAGCGGAAAGAGAATGCTGCAGGGGAGCGTTTTCCCGACCGAATAAGCTCTCGACGGAAGTAAAAAAGGCGGCAAAAGCCGCCTTTTTTATCACGATACTCGGTCGCCGCCGATCATTCGCGCCCGGAGAGAGCGATCAGAAGGCGGAGCAAATAAACGAAGAGGTTATAGACGTCGAGATAGATCGCCAGCGTCGCCGTGATGTAGTTCGTCTCGCCGCCGTTGAGTACGCGGCTTACGTCGTACAGGATGAACAGGGAGAACAAGGCGATGCACGCGACCGAAATCGTCATATCCAGGGCGGGCATGTTCAGGAATATATTGGCGACGATCGCCAGAAGGACGACGATGAGGCCGACCGTCAAAAACTTGCCCAAGAAACTGAAGTCCTTTTTGCTGAACGTCGCGATGCCTGCGAGAACGAAGAAGATCGCGGCCGTCCCGCCGGCGGCGGCGGCGATGAGTTGCACACCGTTGGAGAGCCTCAGCGCAAACGTGAGGATCGGCGTGAGCATCAGCCCCATGAAAAGGGTGAACAAAAGCAAAAGGACGATGCCCGCCGCGCTGTCCTTCGTGCGTTGAATTCCAAACATGAGCCCCCAGATGATTCCAAAGAAAGCCACGGTGGAAATGATCGGATGGTAGACGAGCAAGAGCAGGAAGCGCGGACCGAGCACGAGACCCAGGACCGCGCCGGCGATCGTCGGCAACATGGAAATCGCAAGCAGAAAATAAGTATTGCGCAGAACCTTGTTCTGCTGCGTCAGCGCCGATTGAGTTGCGACTTGGTAGGGTTGCTGCATGATATCCTCCAGGGAATAGAGCCATTTTTCACGGAAAGCATTTTAACACGCTTCGTTCCGCGCCCCGCAAGTTCCCGCCATGACCTCCTGAAGGGTGTTGAATTCGGAAGTGCGGGGCGAAAGCGGGTGCCATGTTATCATAAGCACACGAATCAATGGCCCCGGCGCGTGCTCCCGCATGAAATAATCCATTGATTCAAAAAGGGAAAGCCCGCCTCGCCCGATGAAATACGAAGGCGTGTATTACGCAGCGTCGGCTTGGGAAAATGGAAGAGTGGCAGAGCGGTTGAATGCACCGGTCTTGAAAACCGGCGATGGGAAACCATCCGTGGGTTCGAATCCCACCTCTTCCGCCACTTGGTCACCGATTCCGCCGCCGGGTCGGTTTTTTGGGCGTATGATTGTGCCACCTTGCCGATGAGAGCGCTGTCGCCATGATGAGCCAACTCGTAGATTTTGCGCTTCAGGTTTTCGGCGTTATCGCGCTGTTGATCGGTTTCGCCGTCTATATGATGGTCGTGGCCTTCCTGTTTGGGGTGGTCGGCAGGATACTCTCTCTCTTTTTTGATCTGATATTCTTTTCCGCCCCACCCTTTTCCTGCTCGCCGCCGCCGTTCACGTTGCCGAATCCTCGTCGTGCGCTGAGCGGCTTCGCCTTGATGGACGTCACCGCGCGTGAAATCAAGCAACGCGCATCTGATTCCAGATAAGCCTGCGGAGCGAGGGTATAGGTTGGGGTGAGCTTTAGCGATGCCCAACGTCTCGCTTGCGCGAAGCGCGAGCCACTTAATCCGAAGTTCCCCCACCCGATGAGCGCACTTTCCCTGATAGGCCAAGACTTTGACGAAGGAAGGGGTGTCGGGTTTCTGACTACAAGTGGATGAGTTCGATAAGATTGAGCGCCCGGCGC
>JAISDL010000139.1 GCA_031264825.1 Accumulibacter sp.
GTCCTTCTCAACCTGGGGCATACGTTCGCGCACGCGATCGAAACCGGCGTGGGCTACGGCGTCTGGTCGCACGGCGAAGCGGTTTCGGCGGGCTGCGTCCTCGCGGCGGAAGTCTCGCGCCGCGCCGGGTGGATTTCCGACGACGACTTCAGAAGGGTCGAGGACCTCTTTTCGCGCGCGGGAACGCCGGTTTTCGGCCCGGAAGGCGTTGCGGCGGAGTCCCTTGTCGAACTCATGCGGCGCGACAAGAAAGTCGAGGACGGCAAAATCCGTCTCGTTCTGTTGAGAGCGCTGGGGGACGCCTTCGTCAGCGACGCCGTCGCGCCGCCCGAACTCGCGCGCGCGTTCAAAGCGAGGACGCTCCGCGCCTGATGCGGCGTTCGAGGCTGCATCGATAGAGCGCTTCGGGAAATAAACGCGCGTTCGGGGTTTCGGAACCCTTGAAGGCGCGCGGATTCGCGTTATACTTATACACTCCCCGCGTGTTTTCGTGAGCTGGCCACGGCCGGCTTTTTTGATGTTCGGCAAAAGGAAACCTTCCTTGCCAATTCTATAGAGGGTCTAACGTGATCGATTCTTCTTTACCGGAACCCCAGGGACTGTACCACCCGGCAAGAGAGCACGACGCCTGCGGCGTCGGATTCGTCGCGCACATCAAGGGAGAGAAAAGCCACGCGCTCATCGAGCAGGGCTTGCAGATACTGAAAAGCCTCAATCACCGGGGCGCCGTCGGCGCGGACCCTCTGATGGGCGACGGTGCGGGAATCCTGATTCAGATTCCCGACGCGTATTTTCGCTGCGTGATGGCCGAACAGGGCGTGACGCTCCCGCGCGCGGGGGATTACGGCGTCGGGATGGTCTTCCTGCCCAAGGAGTCGGCTTCGCGCCTCGCGTGCCAGGAAGAAATCGAGCGCGCGACGCGCGCGGAGGGGCAGGTCGTTCTCGGCTGGCGCGATGGTCCCGTCAACCACGATATGCCGATGTCGCCGACGGTGCGCGCGCGCGAACCCGTCATGCGGCAAATCTTCATCGGTCGCGGTGCCGACGTCATGGTCACCGACGCGCTCGAACGCAAGCTCTACGTCATCCGCCGCCGCGCGGCGAACGCGATCCGCGCGCTCGGCCTCGAACACAGCAAGGAATTCTACCAGCCGTCGATGTCGGCGCGGACGATCGTCTACAAGGGCTTGCTGCTCGCCGGACAGGTCGGGCAGTATTACACCGACCTTCAGGACAAACGCTGCGTCTCGGCGCTTGCGCTCGTACACCAGCGCTTTTCGACGAACACTTTCCCGACCTGGCCGCTCGCGCAACCTTTCAGGATGATCGCGCACAACGGCGAAATCAATACGCTGCGCGGCAATTACAACTGGATGCGCGCGCGCGAAAAAGGGACGATGTCGCCGCTTTTGGGTAACGATCTCGAAAAGATCTGGCCGCTCATCTATCCGAACCAGTCGGATTCGGCGTCTTTCGACAATGCGCTCGAACTTCTTGCGATGGGCGGGTACTCGCTCGCGCACGCGATGATGCTCCTGATCCCCGAAGCCTGGGAATCGCATACGCTGATGGACGAAAAGCGCCGTGCCTTCTACGAATATCACGCGGCGATGATGGAGCCTTGGGACGGCCCCGCGGCCGTCGCCTTTACCGACGGTCGCCAGATCGGCGCGACGCTCGACCGCAACGGCCTGCGTCCCGCGCGCTACCTCGTGACCGACGACGACCTCGTCGTCATGTCGTCGGAGTCGGGCGTCCTGCCGATCGCCGAAAAGCGCATCGTCAAGAAATGGCGTCTCCAGCCCGGAAAGATGTTCCTGATCGACTTGGACCAAGGGCGGATCATCGACGACGCCGAATTGAAGGAATCGCTTTCGCGCCAAAAACCCTTCCAGGACTGGGTCGCGCGGATCAACATCAAGCTCGACGGCCTTCCCGAACCCGAAGGCGCCGGGGCGCCGCAATGCGCGGCGTCGCTTCTCGACCGTCAGAAAGCTTTCGGTTTCACGCAGGAGGATTTGAAATTCGTCCTGGAACCGATGGCGAAAACGGGCGAAGAGGCGACGGGGTCGATGGGCAACGACGCTTCGCTCGCCGTCTTGTCGAACAGGAGTAAATCGCTGTTCAACTATTTCCGCCAGCTTTTCGCGCAGGTGACGAACCCTCCGATCGACCCGATCCGCGAACAACTCGTGATGTCGCTCGTCTCTTTCATCGGGCCGAAGCCGAACCTCCTGGGAATCAACGAAATCAACCCGCCCTACCGTCTGGAAGTCACACAGCCCGTCCTGACGTTTTCCGACATGGCGAAGCTCCGCCAGATCGCCGCCTTCACCGACGGGAAGTTCCTCTCGGCCGAACTCGACCTCTGCTACCCGCGCGCGTGGGGGAAGGAAGGCGTCGAAGCGCGTCTGGCGTCGCTGTGCGCCGAAGCCGAAGACGCCGTGCATCGCGGGTGCAGCATCCTGATCGTCTCGGACCGCAACCTCGACCATGACAAGGTCGCGATCCCCGCGCTGCTCGCAACGTCCGCCGTGCATCAATACCTCGTGACGCAAGGCCTGCGGACGCGCGTCGGCCTCGTCGTCGAATCCGGCGCCGTCCGCGAGACGCACCACTTCGCGGTGCTCGCCGGCTACGGCGCCGAAGCCGTCCACCCCTATCTGACCCTCGAAACCCTGCAGAAACTCGGCGGCGCCGACGGCGAAAAATACATCAAGAACTTCATCAAGGCGATCGGCAAGGGCCTGTTGAAGGTCATGTCGAAGATGGGGATTTCGACGTACATGTCTTATACCGGCGCGCAGATTTTCGAAGCGGTCGGCCTTCAGAGGAAGATGGTCGATAAATACTTCACCGGGACGGCGTCGCAGGTCGACGGGATCGACGTGTTTACCGTGATGGACGAGGCGATCCGCATGCACGCGCGCGCGTTCAGCGCCGACCCGGTGCTCGTCGACTTCCTCGACGCGGGCGGCGAGTACGCGTACCGCGCGCGCGGCGAAGAGCATATGTGGACACCCGACGCGATCGCGAAGCTCCAGCACGCGGCGCGCTCCGGAAAGTCCGAGCCTTACCGTGAATACGCGAAGATCATCAACGACCAAAGCCGCCGCCACATGACGCTGCGCGGGCTGTTCGAGATTCGTCCCGCCGGACCGAGCGTTCCGCTCGACGAAGTCGAACCCGCGAAGGAAATCGTCAAGCGTTTTGCGACCGGAGCGATGTCGCTCGGGTCGATTTCGACCGAGGCGCATACGACGATGGCGATCGCGATGAACCGCCTCGGAGGAAAATCGAATACCGGCGAGGGCGGCGAAGACCCCGAACGCTTCAAGCCCGTTCGGGAAGGGCAGAAAGTCTCGGAAATCGTCGGCGAGGGGCGGATCGAACGCGATTACACTCTCAAAGAAGGCGACAGCCTGCGTTCGGCGATCAAGCAGGTCGCGTCGGGGCGCTTCGGCGTCACGATCGAATACCTGGCGAACGCCGACCAGATTCAGATCAAGATGGCGCAGGGCGCCAAACCCGGTGAAGGCGGGCAGTTGCCGGGGCACAAGGTTTCCGAATACATCGGCTTCCTTCGCCACTCGGTGCCCGGAGTCATCCTGATCTCTCCGCCGCCGCACCACGACATCTACTCGATCGAAGACCTCGCGCAACTGATTCACGACCTCAAGAACTCGAACCCCGACGCGGCGATCAGCGTCAAACTCGTCTCCGAAGTCGGCGTCGGGACGATCGCCGCCGGCGTGACCAAGGCGAAAGCCGACCACGTCCTCATCAGCGGGCACGACGGCGGAACCGGCGCGAGTCCGCTCTCGTCGATCAAGTACGCCGGCTCGCCGTGGGAACTCGGCCTCGCCGAAACGCAGCAGACGCTCGTCCTCAACCGTTTGCGCGGTCGCGTCCGCGTGCAGGTCGACGGACAGATCAAGACCGGGCGCGACGTCGTGATCGGCGCCCTGCTCGGCGCCGACGAATTCGGCTTTTCGACGGCGCCGCTCGTCGTCCAGGGCTGCATCATGATGCGGAAGTGCCACCTGAACACCTGCCCGGTCGGCGTCGCCACGCAAGACCCCGTCCTGCGCCGCCGATTCGCGGGCTTGCCCGAGCACCTCGTCAACTATTTCTTCTTCGTCGCCGAGGAAGCGCGCGAACTGATGGCGCAACTCGGTATCCGCCGCTTCGACGAGCTGATCGGGCGTTCCGACCTCCTCGACACAAAGAAGGGGATCGAGCACTGGAAAGCCAGGGGGCTCGATTACAGCGGTATTTTCCGCCGCGCCGAAAAAATCTCACCCGACGACGCGGAATACCATTGCGAAACGCAGGATCACGGCCTGGAGAAGGCACTCGACAACCGGATCGTCGAACTCGTCGGATCCGCGATCGAAAGTGCGACGCCGATTGTCGTCGAACTGCCGATCGTAAACTCGAACCGCACCGTCGGCGCGATGCTCTCCGGGAAAATCGCCAAAAAATACGGCCACGCCGGACTCCCTGAAGATACGATTCGAATCGTTTTCAAAGGCTCGGCGGGACAGAGCTTCGGTGCGATGCTCGCGCGTGGCGTCACGCTCGACCTGACGGGCGAGGGGAACGACTACGTCGGCAAGGGGCTGTCGGGAGGCCGGCTGATCGTCCGGCCCGACCCGGATTTTCGCGGTGACGCGCTCTCGAACATCATCGTCGGGAATACCGTTCTCTACGGCGCGACCGAAGGCGAAGCCTTCTTTTCCGGCGTCGCGGGCGAGCGCTTCGCCGTCCGCAATTCGGGCGCGACGGCCGTCATCGAAGGCGTCGGCGACCACGGGTGCGAATACATGACCGGCGGAACCGTCGTCGTCCTCGGAATGACCGGGCGGAATTTTTCCGCCGGCATGTCGGGCGGAGTCGCCTACGTCTACGACGACGACGCGAGTTTCGTGACGCGCTGCAATACGGCGCAGGTCGCGCTCGAAGCGATCGAAACCGAAGAAGACGCGGCCGCGCACCCCGGCGACGAGGCGCGCGCCGCCGTCCGCCATCTGGGACGCGTCGACGAGTCCCTGCTGAAAGAATTGCTCGAAAAACACGCCAAATATACGGGAAGCCGGCGCGCGCGGAAGATTCTGGACGAATGGAAGATAAGTCGAGCGCGCTTCGTCAAGATCATGCCTCACGAATATCGTCGCGCCTTGAACGAAATCGCCGAAAAGTCGAAAAAACAACGGGAGGCCGCATAAATGGGAAAACCGACTGGCTTCATGGAATACGCGCGTCTTTCGGAAGACTATGAGGCGCCCGATACGCGCGTCAAGCACTACCGCGAATTCACGGCGACCTTGAGCGACGAAAAAGCCGCGATCCAGGCCGCGCGCTGCATGGACTGCGGAACGCCGTTCTGTAGCAACGCGTGCCCGCTCAACAACGTCATCCCGGACTGGAACGACCTCGTCTACCGCGCCGATTGGGCGCGCGCGCTGAGCGTTTTGCACTCGACGAACAATTTTCCCGAATTTACCGGGCGCGTCTGTCCCGCGATCTGCGAAGCCGCGTGTTCGATCAACGTCAACGCCGACGCAGTCGGGATCAAGTCGATCGAACGCGCGGTCATCGACAAGGGCTGGGAAAGCGGCTGGGTCGCCGCGAGGCCGCCCGTGGCGAAGACGGGGAAAAAAGTCGCCGTCGTCGGCTCCGGCCCGGCGGGTCTCGCGGCCGCGCAGCAACTGGCGCGCGCCGGTCACGACGTGACGGTGTTCGAAAAAAACGACGCTCCGGGCGGGCTGATGCGCTACGGCATCCCGAACTTCAAGCTCGACAAGTCGCTCATCGACCGCCGCGTCGAACAGATGCGCGACGAAGGCGTCGTTTTTCGCACGCGCGTTCTCGTCGGCGCCGACGATTTGCCGTCCGTCGTCGCCAACGACGCGACCGAATTCGTTTCGGCGAAAGAGATCGAGGCTTCGTTCGACGCCGTCGTTCTCGCGGCGGGTTCGGAAATTCCGCGCGACCTGCCGGCGCCGGGACGCGAGATCAAGGGGACCTACTTTGCGCTCGAATTCCTGATTCCGCAGACGAAGGAAGTCTGCGGCGGGGCGGCCAACCCGGTCAGCGCGAAAGGCAAACACGTGATCGTCATCGGCGGCGGCGATACGGGCGCCGACTGCGTCGGAACGAGCTTTCGGCACGGCGCGGCGTCGGTGACGCAATTCGAAGTGATGCCGCGTCCGCCCGACTCCGAGGACAGGGCGCTGACCTGGCCGTACTGGCCGATGAAGTTCCGCACGTCGACTTCGCACCTCGAAGGGGACGTCGACCGCGTTTTCTCGATTTCGACGAAGGAATTCATCGGAGAAAACGGCGTCCTCAAGGCCTTGAAGACCGTCGGGATCGACTGGAAGGGCGGCAAGATGACCGAGATTCCCGGCAGCGAAAAAATCTACCGTGCCGACCTCGTCCTCTTGGCGATGGGTTTTCTTTCGCCCGCCGGCGGTCTGCTCGACGCTTTCGGCGTTGAAAAGGACGCGCGCGGGAACGCGAAGGCGACGGCCGACGATTACGCGACGAACGTCGAGAAAGTTTTCGCGGCGGGCGACACGCGCCGTGGGCAATCGCTCGTCGTTTGGGCGATCCGTGAAGGACGCCAATGCGCCCGCGCGGTCGACGCGTTTTTGATGGGGGCCAGCCTTTTGCCGCTGGTTTGACGCGCGCGAAGTTTCCCGGAGAACGGGGGCGCCGCCGCGCTTCCCGTTCGATGAACTTCCATGGCATAATGCGGGCTTGGCTTAACGGGAGGCCGGGATGAATCTGGAACTGCAGAAATCGTTGCTGATGAGCACGCCGTCGAGCGCGATCGACGGTTATATGCTCGTCCTTCTTCTGATCATGCTCGCGGCGGGAATTCTCGGCGGGGCGGTCAACTACTATTTGAGCGAGCAGGTCGAAGACGCTTCTTCCAGAAGCTGGATAAAATACCTGACGCTCGGCGTTTTCTCGGCGCTGACCGTTCCGCTCTTCCTGAACATGCTTTCGAGCAATTTGATGGACGCCGGACGGACGCACCCGATCAGCTTTTTCATTTTTTCGGGTTTTTGTCTGGTTTACGTTCTTCTGTCGCGCCGCTTTTTTGAAGCCGTCGTCGCCAAGCTCCTCGCCTCCCGAAAGAGCGTGGGCGGCTCGCCGCCCGGCCAATCGTCCGAAGTACCGACTTCTCTGCGCGCGCCGGACTCGGTCGACGGCGACGCGCCCGAATCGCTCTTTGGAACGAAGGGCGACGCCTCGGCGCAAGTCCCGAATCTGCCGAACTCGCCCCTCGCCTCGCTCCCGTTTCCTCAAACGCCGCCCAAGCCCGAAAACGCGATCGAATCGCTGACGCTCAACGACATTTCGATCGTGCGCGTCCTGTCCGAAGATTCTTTCGTCTGCGGCAACATTTCGGCCCTGACCGAAAAGACCGGTTTATCGCGCGACTTCATCAGCGCGCGGCTGACCGTTCTCAAGAACCAGGGGATCATCGAGACGCGCATAGACGATAAAAACATCCTGCATTGGTACGTTTCGCCCAAAAACAGACAAACCCTCGATGACATCCTCTCAAGCCAAAAAGAAAGCTGAAACGCGCGCCGGCGACGGCCTCGACGTCGTCATCCTTGCCGCCGGCCAGGGAAAGCGGATGAATTCCCCGCTCCCCAAGCTACTGCACCCCCTCGCGGGAAAGCCGCTCGTCTCGTACGCGATCCGCGCGGCAAAAAGCCTCTCCCCCCGGAGCGTCTGCGTCGTTTACGGTCACGGCGGCGACGCCGTTCGCCGCGCGGTCGACGCGCCCGACCTCTCGTGGGTTCTTCAGGAGACGCAGTCGGGGACGGGTCACGCGCTTCTCCAGGCGATGCCCCATCTTGAGCGGGACGGAATCGCGCTCGTGCTCACTGGTGACGTCCCGCTGATCCGTGCGGAGACGCTGGAAAAACTCGTCGAAGCCGCGCGCGGCGCGCTCGCGATCCTGACGGTCGAATTTTCCGACCCAACGGGTTACGGACGGATTCTGCGCGACGGAAACGGCAAAATCCTTCGCATCGTCGAACAAAAGGACGCGAGCGACGACGAGCGCCGTGTGCGCGAAGTGAACACCGGGATCATGGCGATTCCCGAAGCGAGGCTCGACGACTGGCTCGCGCGCCTGTCGAACGACAACGCGCAGAAAGAATACTACCTGACCGACATCGTCGCGCGGGCGGTCGAAGAAGGTTTTCCGGTTCGCACGGTACAACCCGAATGCGAATGCGAAGTCCTCGGCGTCAACAGCCCGAAAGAACTCGCCGCGCTCGAACGCATCGTCCAGCGCGCGAGCGCGGAAGACCTGATGGCGCGGGGCGTCCGGCTCGCCGACCCGGCGCGGATCGACGTGCGCGGAGAACTGCGCTGCGGGCGCGGCGTCTTCATCGACGTCAACAACGTCTTCGAAGGCGCGGTCGAACTCGGCGACGATGTCGAGGTCGGCCCGAATTGCGTCCTCCGCGACGCCACGATCGGCGCCGGTTCGCGTATTGCGGCCTTCACGCACATCGACGGCGCGAGCGTCGGCCCCGAAGGACAGATCGGCCCCTACGCCCGCCTGCGTCCCGGCACGGAACTCAAGGAGAAAGTCCACGTCGGCAATTTCGTCGAAATCAAAAAAAGCCGGGTCGACGCCGGCTCGAAGGCCAACCACCTCGCGTACATCGGCGACGCGCTTATCGGGCGCCGGGTCAATATCGGCGCCGGGACGATCACCTGCAATTACGACGGCGCGAACAAATTCCAGACCGTCATCGAAGACGATGCGTTCATCGGGTCGGATTCGCAACTCGTCGCGCCCGTTCGCGTCGGCAGGGGCGCGACGCTCGGCGCCGGGACGACGCTGACGCGCGACGTTCCGCCCGACGCGCTCGCCGTCACACGCGCCAAGGCTTCGTTCGTCGCCGCGTGGAAACGGCCGACCAAGAAAGAGGATTGACCGATGTGCGGAATCGTCGCGGCGGCATCGGACGGTGACGTCGTCCCCGTCCTTCTCGAAGGCTTGCGTCGGCTCGAATACCGCGGCTACGACTCGGCCGGGATCGCGCTCACGAGCGGACGCGGCCTGCACTGCCTGCGCGCGGTCGGGCGCGTCGCCGAACTCGAAGCCGAAGTCGACGCGGCGCGCGTTTCCGGGCCTACCGGGATCGCGCACACGCGCTGGGCGACGCACGGCGTCCCCTGCGAGCGCAACGCGCACCCGCACGTCTCGGGCGGAATCGCCGTCGTCCATAACGGAATCATCGAAAACCACGAAGAACTTCGCGACCGCCTGAAAAAAGAAGGCTTCGTCTTCGTTTCGGACACCGACACCGAGGTCGTCGGCCACCTGATCGCGTCCGAGCTGAAAAACGAGCCGGTCTTTTTCGCGGCGGCACGCCGCGCGATCGCGCAGTTGCGCGGCGCTTTCGCGCTTGCGATCCTCTCCGACGCGGCGCCGTCCTCGATCGTCGTCGCGCGCGAAGGCGCGCCGCTTCTGATCGGCCTCGGCGAAAACGGGAACTACGCGGCCTCCGACGTCTCGGCGCTTTTGCAGGTCACGCGCCGCGTGATCTACCTCGAAAACGGCGATTGCGCCGAAATTTCGCGGGAAAGCGTTTCCATCGCGCGCTTCGACGGGACGCCGGTCGTCCGCGACGAAATCGAGTCGCAACTCTCCGGGGAGGCGATTCAACTCGGCGCGTACCGTCACTACATGCAGAAGGAAATCTTCGAGCAGCCCGCCGCGCTCTCGAATACGCTCGAAATGCTCGAAGTCGCCGGGAGCGTCCAGCCGGGGCTTTTCGGCGCCGAGGCGGAGAAAACGCTGAGCGGCGTCCGGCAAGCGCTGATCCTCGCGTGCGGAACGAGTTACCACGCCGGACTCGTCGCGCGCTACTGGTTCGAGTCGATGGCGAAGCTCCCGTGCGCTGTCGAGATGGCGAGCGAATACCGCTACCGTGACTCCGTCCCCGACGCGGCAACCCTCGTCATCACGCTTTCGCAGTCGGGCGAGACCGCCGACACGCTCGCCGCGCTCCGCCATGCGAAAACGCTCGGAATGGACAAGACGCTCTGCGTCTGCAATGTTCCCGAATCCTCGCTCGTCCGGGAAAACGCCCTGCGCTTCATCACGCGCGCCGGGCCGGAAATCGGCGTCGCGTCGACGAAAGCCTTCACGACGCAACTCGCCGCACTCTACCTCCTGACGCTGATCCTGGCGAAGCAGCGCGGGCGGCTTTCCAAGACCGACGAAGCGGCCGCGCTCCAGTCGATGCGCCACCTTCCGGTCGCCGTCTCCAGAGTCCTCGAACTCGAAGAAGAAATCCGGCGATGGGCGAAAAGCTTTGCGACGAAGCAACACGCGCTCTTTCTCGGGCGCGGCAGGCACTACCCGATCGCGATGGAAGGCGCGCTCAAGCTCAAGGAAATCACCTACATTCACGCCGAGGCCTACGCGGCGGGCGAATTGAAGCACGGGCCGCTCGCGCTCGTCGACCGCGAGATGCCCGTCGTCGCCGTCGCGCCGAACGACTTCCTGCTCGAAAAGCTCAAATCGAACCTTCAGGAAGTCCGCGCGCGCGGCGGCGAGCTTTACGTCTTCGCCGACCGCGACAGCAGCATTCCCGCGTCGGACAACGTCCACCTCATCCACCTTCCCGAACACTACGGGCAACTCTCGGCGCTGCTGCACGTCGTCCCCCTGCAACTTCTCGCGTACCACACCGCGCTCGCGCGCGGCGCCGACGTCGACAAGCCGAGAAACCTCGCAAAGTCGGTCACGGTGGAGTGA
>JAISDL010000174.1 GCA_031264825.1 Accumulibacter sp.
CCGGCTGATCTTTTTCGCCGGATCGGTCGCGCCGCAACCCGGACACGCGAGCGCCGACGTATCGACCTTGTGGCCGCATGCGCGGCAGGGCATGAGTGACATGGTTCTCCTCTTCTGGAATCAGGGATCAGGAATCAGGGATCAGGAATCAGATCAGTCAGCGGCGGCTTCGCCGCCGGAGAAATATCGTTGAAACACCGATCGGTTTTCATCTGATCCCTGATACCTGACATCTGATACCTGTTACTTGGCCTGCCGGATGGCTTCGTACAACTCTTTGCGCAAATCTTCTGCTGGGCGTCCTTGCGCTTCCGTCAGGCGGATTTGCCGGAGGAGGTCGGCGATCTTCCTCTGCGATTCCGCCCTCGCTTGCGCCGCCGCCGGGTTTCCGGCGACGATCTGCGCGCGCTCCTGGCCCGGAGCGCCGCGCTTCGCGGTGATGACGAGCGTCCGGGGCTGGTAGGGCAGCGGCGCGGGTTGCCGCGTGGCGTTGTTGGCGATCGGGCGGTTCGCGCGTTTCATCGAATTCGCCAGTTGTTTTCGGAGTTCGGCGGTCGACTTTTTTTCCGCCTGCGCCTGACGGATTTTCTTCAGTATCTCGCGGATGTCGTCGGGCAACATTTCCGAGCGCGCGGGGGGCGCGTAGTTTTCTCTCGGAACCTGGACCGCGCGCTGGAATTCTTCCGGCGTCGAGATGATCTTGCCGAGCTGGTAGTGGTCGTAGCGCATGGCCATGCTCAAGGCCGAGTCGCCCCAGTCGTTTTTCGGGTTCGTGTCGGCGCCGGTTTCGAGCAGGACTTTCGCCATTTCCTCGCGGCCTTCGCGCGCCGCGAGCATCAGCGCCGTCGAGCCGTTCGGGGACTGCGCGTTGACGTCGGCGCCTCGTTCGAGCAGGAAGCGCGCGACGTGCATGTGTCCGTTGAATACCGCGTAATGCAGGGCGCTCCAGTGCTTTGCGTCGCGGTTGAGCGTCGCGCCGCGCGCGAGTAGCCACTTGATGGCTTCGAGGTGTCCGTTCCACGCGGCGAGTTGCAGCGCCTGTTCGCCGTTCCGGTTGACGCGGCGCGGGTTCGCTCCGCGTTCGAGGAACAAGGCCATCATCGGGATATTGCCGTGCCACGCGGCGGTCATCAGGCCGGTTCCGTGCGCGTTCCCCTGGAATTCGGGGTTCAGGCCGGCGTCGAGCCAGCCCCTGACCTTGTCGATCTGGTTGCTTTCGATCGCCCAGTCGAATTCGATCGGGTCGGGCGCCGCGTGCGCCGCCAGAGTCCAGAAGGCGAAAAGCGCGAGCAGGAGCTTCGCGGCCAAAATCAGCGCCGTGCTTTTTCGTGTCGTCGTGATACCTTGTTTCATTTCAGTTCCAAAGCGCGTGTGGGGTGTAGTGTTCGTCAAAAAGTAAAACCCACCTTTTTGCCGGGTTAGTTAGGGTTTGAAGGTGGGCAAAGCCCACCTTCAAACCATGTAAAAACAACGCCAAACCAGTCCGACCTTGGTCTTCCTTCCAAAAAAAGGCAGACTTTGCCTACCTTGTCCAAACCGCCCAAAGGCAGGGGCGATCTGGAAAATGAATCAATAGCACGTCAAGACGCAATGCACAATACAATACAATAGCAGGATGATTCCAAAGCGTCACCGGCTTCTTTTCTTTTTGGGAGTCTCACTGATCCTGCACGGCATAGCGCTCTATCCGTATGGATTCTCGCGCGCCGCGCCCTCTTCGCCACGGCGGGCGGTTTTCGCCTTGCTGCGTATGCCCGAAGTCCCCCCGATCGGCGGGGCACCCCTCAGAACGGGGGGGATACCCGAAATGCCCTTAGGCACGGGGGGGATGCCCGAAACCCCCCTCGGCGCGGTGGGCTTGCCCGAACTACCGGGGAAGACGGAGGCCGCGCCCGATGCGGATACCGTGCCCGAGACAGGTGGCACGCCCCTCACGGGGACTGTGTCCGAGGCGCTCATCAAGGATACGCTGCAAGCGGGGAAACCCGCCGAAGCGCCGCCCGCGCCGACGCCCGACCCTTCGAAAAAGCCCGAAGTCCCGAAGAGAGGCGCGCGGAACGCCGAGCTTCCGAAAAAACCCGGCGCGGACAGGGGAAGGTCGAGTGCCGCCGCGAAAAAAGTTGCGCCCGCCGTGGCCGAGGATGCGCAGCGCAGGCTAAGCGAGCGCGTTTTCTACCCGAAGGAAGCCATCGAGCGAGGGCTTGAAGGCACCGTCTACCTGATCGTCCGTTTTACCGACGACGGCTCCGTCGCCGACGTCGACGTCGCGGCGAGCAGCGGTCACGCTTTGCTCGACAACGCGGCGGTTCGCGCGGCGTACGCGATGGGTCGGCAGATCGGCGCGGCGTCGGGCGAACTCGTCCTTCCCGTTCATTTCCAGCTTCAGGACTGAGCGCGCACGCGGCGAAAAACCACGTCCCACACGCCGTAGCCCAGGGAGAGGCCGCGCGTCTCGAATTTGGTCAGCGGGCGGTAGTCGGGACGCGGCGCGAAGCCTTTGGCGTCGGCGTCGGCGGTGTTCCGGAGCAGGCGCTCGGCGGAGAAGACCGCGAGCATCTGTTCCGCGTAGTCTTCCCAATCGGTCGCGCAGTGGACGTAGCCGCCGGGTTCGAGTCGATCGGCGAGCATCGCGGCGAGCGGCGGCTGGATCAAACGGCGTTTGTGGTGTCGGGCTTTCGGCCAAGGGTCGGGGAAAAAGATGTGGATCCCCGACAGGGTGCCGGGGGCGATCATGTCGCGGAGAACTTCAAAGGCGTCGTGCTGGACGATGCGCAGGTTCGTGATTCCCTTTTCGGCGACGCGCTTGCAGAGGCTGCCGACGCCGGGGGTGTGGACTTCGACGCCGAGGTAGTCGTTCGCCGGGTTCGCCGCCGCGATGAGCGCGGTCGCTTCGCCCATCCCGAAGCCGATTTCAAGAATTTTCGGCGCGCGCCGCCCGAAGACTTCGTCGAGGTCGACGCGGCGCGGTACGTAAGGAAAACCGATCTTTTGCATCATCTCGTCGAAGTAGCGCGCCTGCGCGCTGGAAATCCGCCCTTGGCGCCGGACGAAGCTACGAATGTGCCGATTTTCGAGAGCGTTTTCGTCACCGACGGCGCTTGGGGTTTTGGAAGAGTCGAGAATGTCCGTGTTCATCATAGGCGGTATCATAAATCAGGAATCAGGAGACGGGAGACAGGAGACAGGAGACAGATGGAACCCGATTTCAACCGCGAAAGGCGCGAAAGACGCGAAAGACTTTGTAGGGGCACGGCGTGCCGTACCCATCGGCGGTATAGGTTGGCGGTGAGCGTAGCGAACCCCAACGATTCCGTAGGCGCATCAGGAATCAGGAGACGGGAGACAGGAGACAGATGAAAACCGATCGGTTCTCGGCGGTATAGGTTGGCGGTGAGCGTAGCGAACCCCAACGATTCCGC
>JAISDL010000188.1 GCA_031264825.1 Accumulibacter sp.
GCGGACGCCAGATAGGGGCCGAAGGGGATCGGGATGTCCCTGCCGCGTTTGGCCAGAAAGATCAGGCCGATTCCGACGACGGCGCCGACGACCGACGAAAGCAGAATGATCAGGGGCAAGACCTGCCATCCGAACCACGCTCCCAGCGCCGCGAGCAGTTTGAAGTCCCCGTAACCCATGCCTTCCTTCCCGGTGCAGAGCTTGAAAAGCCAGTAGACCGACCACAGCGAGAGGTAGCCCGCCATCGCGCCGACGACCGCCGAGGCGAGCGTCGCATAAACGCCGAAGAGGTTGAAGGAAAGGCCGACCCAAAGCAGCGGGAGCGTGATGCTGTCGGGGAGGTATTGCGTGTCGAAGTCGATGAAGGCGAGCGCGATGAGCGAATAGATCACGACGAGTGCCCCGGCGGCGTTCCACGTCGCGCCAAAATGCAGCGCGGCGGCGACGGAAAGAAGACCGGTCAAAAGCTCGACGGCGGGGTAGCGCATCGAGATTGGCGCGCGGCACGCCGAGCATTTTCCCCGCAAGACGAGCCAGCTCAGCACGGGGATGTTTTCCGCAGCCGTGATCGCGTGCCCGCAGGCCGGACAGCGCGACCGCGGCTTCGCCAGGGAAAACGCCTCCCTCGCGGAGGCAGGCTCACCATGCAGCTCGGCGCATTGGTCGCGCCAATCGTTTTCCATGATTCGCGGCAGTCGGTAGATCACGACATTCAGAAAGCTGCCGAACGACAGGCCGACGAGGCCGCAGACGACGGGGAAAACGACGGGGTCGACGAGGCCCTCCAATCCGAAGAGCGTCATTCGACGACGGCGTCCCGAACACAGGCGCGCAGGACGCGGGCGGCTGAGGCGGACAGGGCGGCGTCAGCCAATGACCGAAGCCATCTTGAAGATCGGCAGATACATGGCGATGACGAGGCCGCCGATGAGTACGCCGAGGATGACCATGATCATCGGTTCCATGAGGCTCGAGAGCGCCTCGACGGCGCGGTCGACTTCGTCTTCGAGAATCGCGGCGACCTTGTCGAGCATCGAATCGAGCGAACCCGATTCCTCGCCGATCGAGACCATCTGAAGGACCATGTTCGGGAAGAGGTTGCCGGCGTTCTGCATCGCCGACGTGAGGCTCATCCCGGTGCTCACTTCGCTCTGGATTTTCTGCGTTCCGACCTTATAGACGTAATTTCCGGCCGCACCGCCGACCGAATCGAGCGATTCGACGAGCGGCACGCCGGCGGCGAACATCGTCGCGAGCGTCCGCGTCCAGCGCGCGATGACGCCTTTCCGGATCATGTCGCCGAACAGCGGCAGGCGGAGAAAAAGCCGGTCGAAGGCGATCTGCATCGGGACCGAGCGTTTCAGGGCGAAAAAGAAGGCCCACACCGAAATGCCGATCCCCCCGAAGATGGCGTACCAATACTCGGTGAAGAAATCCGACATGGCGATGACGATCAGCGTCGGCGCGGGGAGGTCGGCGCCGAAGCTCTTGAAGATGTCCTTGAAAGCGGGGACGACGAAAATCATGATGATCGCCGTGATGACGAAGGCGACGATGATGATCGCCGTCGGATAGAACAGCGCCGACTTGATCTTCCTCTTGATCGCGAGCATCTTTTCCTTGTACGTCGCCAGACGGTCGAGCAGGGATTCGAGGATACCCGCCTGCTCGCCCGCCGCGACGAGGTTGCAGTAAAGCGTATCGAAGTAAGCCGGGTATTTTCGGAAGGCCTGCGAGAGCGAACTCCCGGTTTCGACGTCGGCCTTGATGTCCAGGAGGAGCTTGCCGACGGCCGGGTTGTCGTGCCCGCGCCCGACGATTTCAAAGGTCTGTAGCAAGGGGACGCCCGCGCGCATCATCGTCGAGAGCTGGCGCGTAAACATCGCGATATCGTCTTCGCCGACCCGACCTCCGCCGCCGGAACTCTTTTTCGAGATTTTCGTGACGAGGACGCCTTGCCTGCGAAGCATCGCATTGACGACGGTCGGGCTGTGCGCGCGGATTTCGCCGCGTATGATTTTTCCCGTCTTGTTTTTTCCGATCCAGAGAAAGGTGTATTCCTTGACGTTTTTGATTTTCGATTCGGCCTGCCTCAAAGGTTTTCTTGCCGCCGCCAGATTGCTTGTCGTCGCCATACGGGTTCCTTGTCGTTCATTCGTTGGTGCTGCCGAGGATTTCCTCAAGTGAAGTGAGGCCATTCCTGACCTTGATCAAACCCGAGCGGCGCAAATCGTTGACACCTTCTTTCCGGGCTTGTTCCGCGATATCGAGCGCGGTTCCGTTCCCCATGATGATGCGCTGGATTTCTTCCGTAACCGGCATGACCTGATAGACGCCGAGGCGTCCCTTATACCCCCCTCCTCTGCAGCGCTCGCATTCGCCGGGGCCGTAGGGCGTCCAGCTCCCGTCGAGATCGCTTTCCGAAAACCCCGCGGACAGCAAGGCCTCCTTCGGAATATCGACCGGCTTCTTGCACGTACAGAGACGACGGACGAGGCGTTGCGCCGTGATCAGATGAACGCTGGAAGCGATATTGAACGCCGGAATGCCCATGTTCAGCATCCGCGTCAGCGTCGTCGGCGCGTCGTTGGTGTGAAGCGTCGAGAGTACCATGTGGCCGGTCTGCGCCGCCTTGATCGCGATTTCAGCCGTTTCGAGGTCGCGGATTTCGCCGACCATGATGATGTCCGGATCCTGGCGCAGGAAAGCCTTCAGCGCGACGGGGAAGGTCAGCCCCTGCTTTTCGTCGACGTTGACCTGGTTGATCCCCGGAAGCGGAATTTCCGCAGGGTCTTCGGCCGTCGAAATATTGATGCCGGGTCCGTTGAGAATATTGAGGCAGGTATAAAGCGAAACGGTCTTCCCGGAGCCGGTTGGCCCGGTCACCAAGACCATGCCGTAAGGGCGGTGGATCGCTTCGAGCAGTATGGCCTTCTGGTCGGGATCGTATCCGAGGGCATCGATGCCGAGCGTCGCGCTGCTCGGGTCCAGAATACGCATGACGATTTTCTCGCCGTACATCGTCGGCAAGGTACTCACCCGGAAGTCGATCGCCTTCGTCTTGGAGAGCGCGAGGCGCATCCGGCCGTCCTGCGGGACGCGCTTTTCGGCGATGTTGAGGCGGGAAATGACCTTGATGCGCGAAGCGATCTTGTCCTTGATCGCCAGCGGGGGCGACGAGATTTCGCGCAGCTCGCCGTCCACGCGGTAGCGGATGCGATAATTTTTTTCGTAAGGCTCGAAGTGGATATCCGAAGCGCCGTCGTTGATGGCGTCGGTCAGGGTTTTCTGGATGAATTTGACGATCGGCGCGTCCTCGACGCCGCCGCCCTCGTCGGCGACCTCTTCATGCTCTTCTTCGGGCTGGTCTTCGAGTTCGAAATTGAACTCGCCGGACGACGCGGTCGCCGTCGCCGGGTCCGACGCCGTGAGCTTGTCGATGATGGGCGCGAGGTGCGTTTCGTCGACGATGATCGGGTCGACGACCATCCCGGTCTGGAAACGGATCGCGTCGAGCGCGCGCAGGTCGGTCGGGTCTGAGATTCCGAGCGAGAGGCGGTTTCCGCGCTTGTACAGCGGGACGACGCGGTGCGCCGCGACGAGCTTCGTGTCGATCGCGTTCGCCGACAAAAGCTGGGAATTGAAGGTGTTGATGTCGAGCAGGGGATAGCCGAAGGTATCGGAAATGAAGCGCGCGAATTCCGGCATATCGGCCCGGCGCGACCGGGCCAATTGCTCGATGAACGAAATATTCGACGTCGAAGCCTGCGCGAGAAGAGCGTCGGCCTCGGTTTTGTCGATCCGCCCGCCCTGGATGAGCGCGCGCGCAAGGTCGCCCCGTGCGGCTTGTTGAGGAGCGTCAATCATGGATCATTGTCTGCCTTGAAAACGGGTTGAATTCCAGCAACACCGCCAGTATATGGCAGTTCGATGCTTTATGCTAGCCCAATGATATTCGGGTAAAATGAAAAATGATTCGCGGTTCTATATAAGATGCGAAAGCTACTGTAAAATAACTGAAGGTTTTCCAAGTCTATCACCAAGCCGGAATTCGGATGCTCGACAATCTCACACAGCGCTTCGCGCGCGTCGTAAAAACGCTTCGGGGCGAAGCGCGACTGACGGAATCGAATATCGCCGACGCCTTGAGGGAGGTTCGGCTGGCGCTCCTGGAAGCCGACGTCGCCTTGCCGGTGGTCAAAGCCTTCCTGGCCTCGGTCAAGGAAAAGGCGGTCGGCGAAGAGGTGATCGCTTCCTTGACGCCCGGACAAGCGCTCGTCGGCGTCGTCCACCGCGAACTGGCGCGGCTCATGGGGGGCGAACACCGCGGCCTCGATCTGGCGACGCAGCCGCCGGCGGTGATCCTGATGGCGGGTTTGCAGGGTGCGGGCAAAACGACGACCGTCGCCAAGCTCGCCAAAATGCTGCGCGAACGGAAGAAAAAAATTCTCGTCGTCTCTTGCGACGTCTATCGCCCCGCCGCGATCGAGCAGTTGAAAACGGTCGCCGCGCAGGCGGGCGTCGATTTTCTGCCGTCCGAAGCGTCGGAGTCGCCGCTTGAGATCGCCGCCCGCGCGCTCGAATGGGCGAAGCGCCACTACTACGACGCGCTCTTCGTCGATACGGCGGGGCGTCTTTCCGTCGACGAGGCGATGATGCGGGAGATCTCAGCGCTCCACGCGGCGCTAAAACCCATCGAAACCCTGTTCGTCGTCGACGCGATGCTGGGCCAGGACGCGATCAATACGGCCAAAGCGTTCAACGACGCCCTGCCGCTGACCGGCGTCGTCCTGACCAAGCTCGACGGCGATTCGCGGGGCGGCGCCGCGCTCTCGACGCATTACGTCACGGGATGCCCGATCAAATACGTCGGCGTCGGCGAAAAACTTGCCGGAATCGAGGCATTCCATCCAGAGCGCATGGCGTCGAGGATTCTCGGCATGGGCGACGTCCTCTCGCTGATCGAAGACGCCCACAGGGAGATCGACGAAAAAAAAGCGCTCGACTTCGCCAAAAAACTCAAATCCGGCAAAGGTTTCGACCTCGAAGACTTCAAGGAGCAGATCGGGCAGTTGCGTAAAATGGGCGGCATTTCGTCGATGCTCGGCAAGATGCCCGCGCAGTTCTCGCAACTTGCGGGCAGCCTGCCGGCGGGGCAGGAAGATAAAATGGTTCGCCACGTCGAGGGAATCATCAATTCGATGACGCCTTTGGAGCGAAGCCGCCCCGAACTGCTCAAAGCCTCGCGTAAACGCCGGATCGCGGCGGGTGCCGGCGTTCCTGTGCAGGAAATCAATCGTCTGCTCAAACAGTTCGAGCAGACGCAGAAAATGATGAAACAGTTCTCAAAAGGCGGCATGGGAAAACTGATGCGCGGGATGCAGGGCTTCTTGCCCGGGATGCGCTGATTCCCGAGCGCGCCTCCGGGTTCACCGAGCGGTGGTCGGGTTTTCGCGCGGCTTCTTCGTGTAAGCCCAGTGCGCTTGCCACGCGCCGCGAACGAGATTCGGATATTTGGGTTTTCCCAAGCTGCCGTTGTAACGACCGAGCGCGCGGTAAAGGTCGCCGCGCTCGATGTCCAGATAAAAGCGGAGGATCGTGCACCCGTAGCGAAGGTTGGTCCGCAGATGGAAGAGGTTGTCGTCGTTCCGGCCGATGAGCTTGACCCAGAAAGGCATGACCTGCATGAAGCCGCGCGCGCCGGCCGTTGATACCGCGTATTTCTTGAATCCGCTCTCGACCTGGATCAAGCCGAGGACGAGTTGCGGGTCGAGTCCCGCGCGGGTCGCCTCGTAATGCACGGTACGCAGGAATTCAAGGCGGCTGTCGGGGTTTGGAATCCGTTTTCCCAAGCGGAGCGACATTTCCGTCATCCAGTCGACGGCATCGATCGTGTCCGAAAACGAAGTACGCGGCGGCGCTTGGTCGGCGATCGCGTTCGAGAGCGACGCGCGCACGCTCGCGGAGAGCGGCTCGTATTTTTGCGCGCCGGCAAAAGACGCGACCGGGAGCGCGAGACCGGTCAGGAAGAAGACGGCGTGGGCAAAGCGCATAGGCGCGTCTTGAGGAAAGTCTCGATTTCGTCCGCGGGGATCATCGATGCTTCGGCGTCGACGCGCCCCTTGTACTCGAATTCGTTCCGATGGATCCCGCGGTCGCCGACGACGACGCGGTGCGGGATACCGATCAACTCCATATCGGCGAAAAGAACGCCGGGGCGCTCGTCGCGGTCGTCGAGCAGAACGTCGAATCCCGCCGACTTCAGGCGCGCGTACAAGGCGTCCGCCGCGTCGCGCACCTTCGCGTTCTTGGCGTAAGCCATCGGGACGATGCAGACTTCGAACGGAGCGATCGACGCCGGAAAAACGATCCCTCTTTCGTCGCTGTTCTGTTCGATCGCGGCGCCGACGATGCGCGAAACGCCGATCCCGTAGCACCCCATTTCCATCGGACGGGTTTGGCTCTCCTCGTCGAGGTAGACGCACTTCAAAGCCTCGGCATACTTCGTGCGAAGCTGGAAAATATGGCCGACCTCGATGCCACGGCAAATCTCGAGCCGCCCCTCGCCGTCCGGCGACGCGTCGCCGGCGACGACGTTCCTGAAGTCGGCGATCGCCTTCGGTTCGGGCAGGTCGCGCCCGAAATTGACACCCGTCAAGTGGTGGTCGGCCTCGTTCGCCCCGCAGCAAAAATCGCTCAGGACGGCGGCGCTCCGGTCGGCGAAAACGGGCACGTCGCCGATTCCGACGGGGCCGATGAAACCGGGTCGGCATCCGAGCGCGGCGACGATTTCGCCGTCGCGCGCAAAGCGGAATTCGCCGATGATCTTCTGCGTCTTGACCTCGTTGAGTTCATGGTCGCCGCGCAGCAGGATCAATACGAACTCGTCTTCCCTGGCACTCGGCGCGCGGCGCACGAGCGCGACCGCCTTGAGCATCCGCTCGACGGGGATACCGAGGAAGGCGGCGACCTCCTCGCAGCGCGTTTTCCCGGGCGTCGGCGTTTTTTCCAGCGGAAGCGACGGGGCGGCGCGACGCGCCTCCGGCGGCAGAGCCTCAGCCAACTCGACATTGGCGGCGTAGTCCGAGTCCGGGCAGTACGCGAGCGCGTCCTCGCCGGAATCCGCAAGGACGTGGAACTCGTGCGAACCCGTCCCGCCGATCGACCCGGTGTCGGCGCGCACGGCGCGGAATTTCAGGCCGAGTCGCGTAAAGATGCGCGTATAGGTCTCGAACATATTACGGTACTCGCGCTGAAGGTCGTCGTAATCCGCGTGAAACGAATAGCCGTCTTTCATCAGAAACTCGCGGCCACGCATGACGCCGAAGCGCGGACGGATTTCATCGCGGAATTTGGTCTGTATCTGATAAAGATGGAGTGGAAGCTGCCGATAACTCCGCAACTCGCGGCGGACGATGTCGGTGACGACCTCCTCGTGCGTCGGGGCGAGGACGAAGTCACGCTGGTGACGGTCCTTGAAGCGCAGCAATTCGGGGCCGTACTTCTCCCAGCGGCCCGATTCCTGCCAGAGTTCGGCGGGTTGCACCCCCGGCATCGAAATCTCGAGCGCGCCCGCGCGGTTCATCTCTTCGCGGACGATCGCCTCGACCTTGCGCAAGACGCGCAAGCCCAGAGGCATCCACGTATAGATTCCGCCGGCGAGCCGCTTGACGAGACCGGCGCGCAACATCAGCCGATGGCTCGCGATTTCGGCTTCGGCAGGCGCCTCCTTCAACGTGGAAATGAAATATCTGGAAGTCCGCATGGCGTGTTTCGGCTAAAAAGCGACATTCTACAAGATGCGGCGGGAAATACGGCGCGCGGCGGAACCCGACGCCCGTCTGTCCAGACGGATCAGGCGTGGGCGGGAATCCCTGGCCAAGGCGTGATTTTCGCGATCTGCGCCGAAAGCGCGTCCTTCGCCGTCTCGGTATCGAAACGCGCCTGCACGCGCAGCCAATAGCCTTCACTCAGTTTGCGGCGGCGTTGCCGCCGGGGAAAATCGACAAAACACCGATCGGTTTTCATCTGATCCCTGAACTATAGGTTGGGGCGAGCGTTATTCCCGCAAAAGCGGTTCTGACAACGTGCGGCCTCGTAGGGGCAGGTTTCAAACCTGCCCTGCGGCGTTGTCGATTACCGCACAGGATCAACGAAACACCGATCGGTTTGCAGCGGCGTTGCCGCCGGGGGAAAATCGATAAAACCCCGATCGGTTTTTATCCGTTTCCTGTTCCCCATCTCCTGAATCCCTGATTCCGGGGCTGTACGGGCGGGTTTGAAACCCACCCCTACGGCCTTATTCATTGCCGCACCAGATCAACAAAACACCGATCGGTTTTCATCTGATCACTGTCTCCTGACTACTGAGGTCGAAGACCGTTCTGTCCTCAGTCCTCAGTTTTCTGATGGGCGCGCCGCGCCCAATCCGTGTTGCAACCATTCCGGTGGCGAGTATGATTACAGATAAAGCGTCCGCCGTGCATGCCTATTACTCTAAAAAAACAAGGACTTGGGGTTTTGCATCGGATTTGGCGTTGTTCAATAGCGGCGAGGGGGTCATTTGAAAGACAGACTCAGTAAGAGTGTGGCGACCGAATTGTTCAGGCGCGAGGGTTTCGCTCGCTTTTTGTTTGTCCACCAAACGGGTAAAAAGATTGGGTTTTCCCGACCCAGCCATTGGAGAGGTGCGTAGCATGGGCTTTCTTATATTGGGCGGGTTTGCCATTTCATTCATCGTCTGGTTGCTGGTGGGTCGCGTGTGCATGTTCTTCTTGCAGGGAATCTGGATCGGTGAAATCTGGAAACGCGGATGCAGCAATCGCGAAGAAGCGGAAGCGAAATGGGCGAGAATTTCAGCGTTTGTGCGCGTAGCGTTCTGGCTGCTGTGGTGGGGCATCCTGTTCTGGTTTTTCGGAGGGCGGAATTTCTACTACGACGCCAAAATCGA
>JAISDL010000159.1 GCA_031264825.1 Accumulibacter sp.
AACGCGAGGTCGCTGCGAATGTCTCCGCGCGCAATCTCTTGGCCATTCCCGTTCATTGGCGTTTTACCACTCAAAAGGCTCGACGAAAACTCGCTCGGCTCTATCCTTCTGTCTGTCCCTCTGTCTGTCCCTCTGTCTATCACGCTGATTCGACTTGACTGGCTACTAGACAGTACTACTCGCGCCGCAAGGCGAGTCGACCAAGGAAGAACTGGAAATCGGATAAAGCATTCGTTTTGCGACATCTGACCTAACTTGACATATGTAGCTACGTAGCTATAATTGAACGGGCGAGCGTAACTCGACCTCACAATCAAAAGGAGTACGGCGATGAGCACCATTCACACCCTCACCAGCCGGGAATTCGGTCACAATGTTTCCAGCGCCAAGAATCTGGCCAGACAAGGCCCGGTGTTCATCACTGACCGTGGCGACCCCGCGTTTGTGTTGATGAATATCGGCGAATACAGCAAGCTTGTTGTCGGCGAGCGCGGGGTATCGTTGCTCGATGCGATGGACGAATTGCCGGACTCGGCCGATGCAGCCGACTTCGAGATTGAGCCGATCGAGTTGCAGTTGCGCACGGAGGATTGATGTACCTGCTCGATTCGAATGTGCTGTCCGAGTTGCGTCCCGGCAAGGCAGGCCAGTCGGAAATAGTCAGGGCATGGGCTGCAACGCTTCCTCTCAAACTGTTCTTCCTGTCGTCTGTCACCATTCTGGAGCAAGAGGAAGGAGTCCTGCGGCAAGAACGACGCACGCCGCCGGGTGGTCAAGCACTGCGCCGCTGGGCGACAGAAGTACGCAAGCTCTTTGCCGGCCGCATTCTCGCCTTTGGCGAGCAAGAGGCTTTGCTTTGCGCGCCACTCCACGTTCCCGACCCGAAAGGCCGCCGCGACTCGATGATCGCCGCCACCGCGCTGGCGCACGGCCTCACCCTTGCCACGCGCAACATCCATGACTTTGAAAGGATCGCCGGTCTGCGGCTGGTGAATCCGTGGGAATTCAAGGCAGACTGACAAGCATAGGAAGGCGGAAGATTCGAAACGCCGCATTGCGATCAATTTCAGCGAGAAAACCCGACGTCGGCCCATGAGCGGACGCGAAACTCTCCGGGGATTCGCTCGCGCCGTGAAACAAGCGCACCGGAAAAAAACCGCGCCGACCATTCGTCAGCGCGGTTTCATGAGAGGGGGTTCCCGCGAATGCCGTCAGGCCGGCATCCTGAACTGTTAAGTCCAGAGGGACCGCTTTCCTTCCGCATCAGGCTTTCCCGGCGAAGGGGAAAGCACAACAGCGGCTTCAATGGTAGGCGGTCGACGCCAAGCAACATTGGTCCAAGGAATATATGGCCTTAACCAACACCGCAGGAACGAAACCTTTACAAAAGCCTGTCGAGCCCCAAGGCTGCGTCGAGCTTTATTTCCATATCCGAGATTTTACGCAGGATGGAGTCGTTGTCCAGCCCCTGCGCGTCGTTTTCCGGCGAGGGGGAGGAAAAAGAGGGTTGGGGCGGCGGTTTTGCCTTGAGTTGCAGGAATTCGTGCGCAATTTCCATCGCCGCCATCACGGCGACGCGCTCGGTATTTCCGGCGTTTTTCGACATCCGGGTGATCTCGCGCATCTTTCCGTCAACGTAGGCCACCGCGGCGAGCAAGGCTTCCTTCTCGTCGGGCGCGCAAACGACGCGGTACTCGCTCTCGAGTAGCTTGATATCGAGGTATTGCGCGCTGTCGGGCATCGTCGTCGGCTTCTCAGGTTTCGAGTTGCACGTCTTCGGGGAGCTGGAGAACAAGTTTTTCCAGCCGCGTTCGCGCGAAACCCATGCGTTCGGACAGGTCGTTCCTGTTTTTCTCGGACGCCGCGAGTTGCTGCTTTAGCTGCGCGTTTTCGGTTTTGAGCGCTTCACACAAAGAAACCACTTCGGTGATTTTTTTGCCGATCCGGTCGAGTTCGCTGTGCACTTGTTGCATAGCGTGAAACTATAGTTTCAAAAACAGTGCATCGTCAAGGACAAAGAAAGCGTTTTGAATGTAATTTATCATCATCGACGCGCTATCGACGAAGCTTTGCCGTCGGCGTGTTAGAATTCAGGATTCAGCCGTCTCCGAAAGGCGCGGCGTGAAAAGCGAATACGGCCGCGATGCGGTATGCGGTCGACCGGGAAAACAGGTCTGTTTCACGGGAAGTCCTTGAGCGCGCGCGCTTTCGGCCCTTCCCGGATGCACGGCGCGTCGGGGAATCTCGACCGTGTCGCCAAGCCTGTACTGCCCCCGCAACGGTAGGCAAGCACGCCCTCATCGACGACCGAAGGCGGCGTTTCTCAAGTCTTGCGAGTCCGAATACCGGGTTTCGCGCAATCGTGTGGAAACACCGCGGGAAGGCGGGCGTTCATCGCAGCATCGCACGCGTCGCGGTTTGTTCCGATTTTTGTTTGCCGGCCTTGCGGGGACGCTTGCCGGCCCAGGGAGAAAACTGACGTATGCGTTCCAGTCGGCTTGCCGCGACGCTTTTACAGCTTGTCGCTCTGTCGGCGTTCGCCGCCGAAAAAGAGCTTGAAACAATCGTCGTTACCGCCACACGACAACCCACCCGCGCCAACGAACTTCTTTCCGACGTCAGCGTCATCGACCGGGAAGAGATCGAACGCGGCGCGCACGAGACGATCTCCGACCTCCTGTCCAGGCAGGCGGGGATACAGCAGTCGGGCACCGGCGGCCCCGGTACGGCGACCGAATTTTACATTCGCGGCGCGCGCCCCGAGCAAACCAAGGTCCTCGTCGACGGCATCGCGATCAATTCGATAGATCTGTCGGGTTCGCCCTTGCGCTTTTTCCCGCTGGCGGGGATCGAGCGCATCGAAGTGCTGCGCGGTCCGGCGTCGACGCTCTACGGCGCCGACGCGATCGGCGGCGTCATACAGATCATCACGCGCCGCGGCGAACCGGGTTTGCGCGCCGAAGCCTTCGGGGGTTACGGAACGCGGAACACGCTCCTTTCTAACGCCGCGCTCTCGGGCGGCAACGAGCACTGGCGCTTCCGCGTCGACGGCAATCACACGTCGTCGGACAGCGTTTCGGCGCAAAAGCACGCCTCGAACCGCGACGCCGACAAGGACTCGTACCGCAACGAAGGCGGCGCCGCGTCGCTCTCTTTCCTGCCCGCGAAGGGTCACGAACTCGGACTGAATTTCCGCCAGAACGAAGGGATGACGCATTTCGACAGCGGCAACCAGCCCGCCAGCGGGAACTTCGACGACCGGCTCAAGTTCAGGATGAAGCAATGGGGTCTCCACTCGAAGAACACGATTCTCGATGGATGGACGAGCAGGGTGCAGTACGGCGCGTCTACCGACATCCAGC
>JAISDL010000028.1 GCA_031264825.1 Accumulibacter sp.
AGGCGCGTCAGCGTCCACTCGGAAGTGGAATTGTTCCATTCGAGCGTGTAATCGCTGTCGGTCAGGTTCGTGTAGAAATTCCCTTCGTACGCAGGCTGAGTGAAACTCGCCGTGATCTCCAGGGTGCTTGGAGTATTCTTCGCGTTCGGGATGACGTTCGGGTCGGGGACGGTAAAAAACTCCGAAACGAAGTTCGCGTCGCCTGCAATATTCCCGTTCAGGTCCTGGCCGAGCGCGTGTTGCGCGTTGAACGTCAGCGTGATCGACGCGGCGAGCCGCCCGAGCGAATTCGACGCCTTGTCGAGCGAATCCGAACGGAATTTCAGGATTCCGCCGAGGCTGCCGCCGGTGACCTGCGAATCGGGCAACTCCATCGCGCCCGTCGGCAGCTTCAGCGCGACCGCGAGGCGCGTCGGGTCGGCGGAAGAAGGCACCGCTTCAAGCTCGGTCACGTGCGTCCGCGTCACGAGTTGCTGGCCGGTGCCGACCGAAATATTGTACGAGCCGTTCGAATCGAGCGTCGCGTTGACGCGGATGACCTTGTTGAGTTCGGCGACGATATGGTCGCGCTGGTCGTAAAGGTCGTTCGGCGGCTGCCCCGTCGATTCCGCGACGCTGATCTGCTGGTTCAGGTCGGCGATCTGGTGCGCGTAGGAATTGATCATCGCGACGTCGCCCTTTATCTGCGTGTTCGCGCTCTGATAAAGTTCTGAAAGCCTCGAATCGAGGCTTTGGAAGCGCGCGGCGAGTAGCTCCCCCGACGAGACCATCGACTGCCGCGCCGTCAGCGACGAGGGGTCGGCGGCGACCTGCTGGATTCCGGCGAAAAAGTCCTTGATCGCCGACGACAGCCCGGCGGTATCGTCCATCAGGATATTGTTGATGTGCGTGAGGTCGGCGGCGTAGGTTTCGAGTTCGCTGACGGCGGTCTGCTCGCGGTTGACCTGACCGACGACGAAGCTGTTGTACATCCGCTCGATCGTCGCGACGTGCGCGCCGGTCCCGACGTAACCCGCGCCCGTGTAATACGGGACGTTCGTCGCCTGGATCGCGTTTTGCCGGCTGTATCCCGGCGTCTTCTGATTCGCTATGTTGTGCTCGGTCGTCATCAGACCGATTTGCGCGTTCTGCAGGGCGCCCACGCCGATATTGAAAATTCCACCGCTCATTGTTTCTTCTCCTTCTTCCTTCGGTTAACGGCCGATTTCCCGGATTATTGAGGCCGGGTTCAGCCCGCCAGCGCTTCTTTGAGGGTCGCGCCGCCGATGATGCGATTGAGTTTGTCGGCGTACAGCGGGTCGGTCGCGTATCCCGAATCCTGCAGGGACTGCGCGAAGCCGACGCTGTTCCGCTGGCCGAGAACCGACGCGAAGCGCTCTTTGCCGCGCAGCAAACCGGCGTAATCCTCGAAAGCCTCGGCGTACGACGGATAAACCCTGAATTTCGCGCGAACCGTTTTCGGGACGCCGTTTTCATATTCGGTCGTCTGGATTTCGACCGAGGGACCGCTCCAGCTTTTTCCCGCTTTTATGCCAAAAAGATTGTGGCTCGGCGTGCCGTCGGAGAGCGTGATTTCGTGCTGTCCCCAGCCGCTTTCGAGCGCCGAATGCGCGACGACGAAGTGCGGCGGAACGCCGAGCGTCTTCGCTGCCTCGACGGCGTGCGGCCAGACACGCTTGACGAAGTCTTGCGCGCTCCCTGAGGCGAGCGACGCGGAAGCGGCGGCGGTGCTCGCGGGGTTTGCCGAGTTTGCCGAATCCCCTGCACTCGTGACATTCGCGGCGCCGGAAAAATCGAGCGCGCTCGCGGCGCGAAGAGCGGTGCCCGTAGCAGCGGCGCTCTGCCGCAAAAGCGCTTCCATCTGGAGCGAGGAAAGCGTGTCGGTAGCCGAATCCACCGATCCCAGGTTTCGCCCGAGTTGCTGTTCGATCATCTTCGCAAAACCCATCGGGCTTTCGGAAGCGATATTCTGCGCGATCTGCTGATCGAGGATCGTCATGAAAAAACGCGACTGGTCGTTGTCGAAAAGGCCGTCCTGCGGCGCCGCGTCGCGCATGCTCTTCAAGACCATCTGGAGCATCAAGCCTTCGAATTGCCGCGCCGCGTCTTTCAGAGCCGCCGCCTGATCCTGCTTCGCGTTCGCCCGGAGCGCCTTGTTCGCGTTCGGGTCGAGCACAAAACGGTTCGCTTGAATGTTTTCGGTTCTCATGGCGGTTTTTACAGCAAAATTCGTGCCATTTTCAGGAGTCAGGAGACAGAGGACAGGAGACAGAAAAATATGCGGCGGCTTCGCCGCCGAGGAAAAGCGACAAAAAACCGATCGGGGTTTCAAAGCTTTTTCTCCGGCGGCGAAGCCACCGCTCACTGATCTGTTTCCTGTTTCCTGTTTCCTGACTAGATGATCTCCAGGTCGGCGCGGAGCGACCCGGCGGCTTTCATCGCCTGGAGGATCGACAGGAGGTCTTGCGGGTTGGCGCCGAGCGCGTTGATCGCTTTCACGACGTCGGCGAGGTTCGCGCCGGCTTTCACCGGCATCAAGGACCCTGATTGCGGGGTGATCTCGATGTCGGCCTGTTGCGTCGTCACCGTCCGCCCGCCGGACATCGGCGCGGGCTGGCTGACCGCCTGCTCGGCGTTGACGACGACCGAGAGCGATCCGTGCGCGACCGCGCACGCGTCGATCAACACGGTCTGGTTCATGACGATCGAACCCGTGCGCGGATTGATGATGACCTTCGCCATCGCCTGCACCGGACGGACTTCGAGGTTCTCGATCCGCCCCATGAACGCGACGCGGTCGTTCGGGCTTTCGGGCGCGACGACGCGGATCAGCCGTCCGTCGAGCGCCTGCGCGACGTTTCCGCCCATCGCGCGGTTGATCGCTTCGACGGTGCGTTGCGTCGTCCCGAAGTCCATCGCGTTCATTTCATAATGGACGAAGGACCCCTGCCCCAGATTGGTCGGCACTTCGCGTTCGACCGTCGCGCCGGCGATGATGCGTCCGGCGAGCAGGTGATTGACGACGGTGCGGCTCGCGCCCGCCGCCGCGCCCGCGCCGCCGACCATGAGACTCCCCTGCGCCTGCGCGTACACCTGGCCGTCGGCGCCTTTCAAGGGCGTCAGGACGAGCGTCCCGCCGCGCAAGCTTCTGGCGTTGCCCATCGACGAGACCGTCACGTCGATCTGCTGGCCGATCCTTGAGAACGGCGGGAGCGACGCCGTGACCATCACGGCGGCGACGTTTTTCAGTTGGAGCGCCTGCGTCGTCGGCAGCGTCGTCCCGAGCTGCGCGAGCATATTGATGATGCCCTGCGTCGTGAAAGGCGTCTGCGTCGTCTGGTCGCCGCTGCCGTCGAGTCCGACGACGACGCCGTAGCCGACGAGCTGGTTGTTCCGAACGCCTTGGACGCTCGCGAGGTCCTTGATTCTCTCGGCAAGCGCGTTTCCGCCGACGAGAAGGGACAAGGCAAGAATTGCCGCCGAACGAATAAATTTTTTGCCGAGTCGATTCATTTCGCGCTCCATAGTGCCAATCTCCCTGTCTCGTCAGAACGGCAGGAAGGAAAGGAAGAAACGCGACAGCCAGCCCATGACCTGGGCTTCGCTGAGCACGCCGCTTTCCTTGTATTCGATGCGGGCGTCGGCGACGTTCGCCGAGCTGATCGTGTTCGCCGACGTGATGTAGTAGGGGTTGACGACCCCGGAGAGCCGGATGTACTCGGTTCCCGTCCCGATCGCGACCTGTTTTTCACCCGAGACGAGCAGATTGCCGTTCGGAAGGACCTCGATGATCGTCACCGCGATATTGCCGGTGAAGACGTTCCGCGCGGTCGCCGTCCCGCCGCCGTTGAATTCGTTCGTGCTCTCGGCCGAGAGTTGCAGGCCCTGGAAGGACTTGCCCGGCAGCCGGCTGATCAGCGGCACCGACGCGGAGATGTTCGACTCGCGGGAAAGCTGCGTGTTCGAATTCGCCGTCGCCGACGTCGTTTCCGCGATGACGATCGTCATCGTATCGCCGATAAAGCGCGCGCGCCTGTCCTCGAACAGGGCGCGCGAAGCCCCCGGCTGGTAAATACTGCCGCTTGCGGCAAGAATGGCCGTGCGTTCCGGCGGCCGAACCGTCATCGGCTGATGGATGTTCGTCGGCGGAACCGTCGTGCAGGCGCCGAGGATAAGCAGCAACGCCGCCGCAAGCGGAGAAAGGAAATATTTGTTCATCGAAAACGCCCCCATGATCTATGCGTCATTACATTTGCGACAGGCGTCCGAGCATCGCGTCCGACGTCGAAACGACCTTGGAATTCATTTCGTACGCGCGCTGCGTCTGGATCATGCTGACGAGTTCTTCGGCGACGTTGACGTTCGAGGTTTCGACGTAATGCTGGTTCAGCAAACCCGCGCCGTTGAGTCCCGGCGTATTCGGCGTCGGCGGCCCGCTCGCCGCGGTTTCGAGGTAAAGGTTTTCGCCGATGCTCTGCAAACCGCCGACGTTGATGAAGGTCGTCACCTGGATCGTCCCGATCTGCGTCGAAACGTTCCCCGGCTGCGTCACGCTGACGACGCCGTCGTTTGAAATCGTGACCGACAGGGCGTCCGCGGGAATCGTGACGTTCGGCTGGAGCGGGTAGCCGCTCGCGGTGACCATCTGCCCCTGGTTGTCCTTCTGGAACGAGCCGTCGCGCGTATAAGCCGTCGAACCGTCGGGCATGAGGATCGAGAGAAAACCCGCGCCGTTGATCGCGACGTCGAGGTCGTTCCCGGTCTGCATCACCGGGCCCTGCGTGTGTATCCGCGCCGTCGAGACGGGGCGCACACCGACGCCGAGTTGCAGGCCGCCCGGAATCTGCGTGATCTGCGAAGACTGCGCGCCGGGCTGGCGGATCGTCTGGTAGAGCAGGTCTTCGAAGACCGCGCGCGCGCGCTTGAAGCCGTTCGTGCTGACGTTGGCGAGATTGTTCGAAATGACGTCGAGGCTCGTCTGCTGCGCGTCGAGTCCGGTTCGGGCAATCCAGAGTGATCGGATCATTCTCTTTATTCCATCAGTTGTTGATCGTAATGACCTGCGACGCCCGGTTGGCGTTCGCGTCGGCCGTTTGCAGCATCTTGACGTGCATCTCGAACTGGCGCGCGAGGCTGATCAAGTTGACCATCGACTCGACGACGTTGACGTTGCTGCCTTCGAGCGTTTCCGGCGAGAGCTTGACTTCCTCGTCCTGGACGAGCGGATTGCCCGACTTCGTGCGGAAGAGGCCGTCGTTCCCGCGCGTCAGGTCGTCCACGGGCGGGTTGACGAGTTTGATCCGCCCGATCAGATTCACGTTGTTCGGGATACCGAAGAGCGGGATCGCCGAGACCGTCCCGTCGGCGGCGATCGCGATGTTGTTGTCGGGCGGCACCGCGATCGGACCGCCGTCGCCGAGCACGTTCAGCCCGTTCGCGGTGCGGAGAAGCCCGTTCGCGTCGATCTGTAAATTGCCCGCGCGCGTATAGGCTTCGGTCCCGTCGGACGTTTCGACCGCGATCCACCCCGGCCCCCGGACGGCGACGTCGAGCGCGCGTCCCGTCGTCATCATCGGCCCCTGCTCGAAATTGTCGGCGACCGACGCGTCGACGACGAAGGCGCGCGTCGGCAACCCGTCGCCCTGGATCGGCACGGCGCGAAAACGATGCTCGGCGGCACGGTACGCGGTCGTCGAAACGTTCGCCAGATTCGACGCCACCGCCGCCTGCTGGAGAAACGCGTGCCGCGCGCCGGTCATTGCGGTGTAGATCAGGCGGTCCATTTTTGTCCCTTCGTCTCCGTCGTCGTTTCAAGCAATCCGATCAACGCAGGTTGACGAGCGTCTGCATGATCTGGTCCTGCGTCTGGATCGTCTTGGCGTTCGCCTGGTAATTGCGCTGCATGATGATCATGTTGACGAGTTCCTTCGTGAGGTCGGTATTCGAATCCTCGACCGCGCCACCCTGGAGCGAGCCGCGCGTCCCGCTGCTCGGGACGCCCATCGTCGGCTGCCCCGAATCGCGCGTCTCGATCCACATATTGTTGCCGACGTTTTGCAAACCGTTCGGATTCTTGAACTCGGCGAGGAGAATCTGCCCCATGAGCCGCGATTCGCCGTTGCTGTAGCCGACGAGCACGTTGCCCTGGTTGTCGATCGACAGCTTCGTCATCGACCCCGCCGTATACCCGTCCTGAATCGCGCTGTCCTGATTGAAAGTCAGCCCGAATTGCGTCGTATTACTCATGTCGAGGTGGAAGGCGTAAGGAGGCGTCCC
>JAISDL010000031.1 GCA_031264825.1 Accumulibacter sp.
AGCAACCGACCGAGCCGACGAGCGACATGGCGAGCCCCCAGACCAGCAGGTTGCGGAACAGCTTCGCCTTGTCTTCGTGGTCACCCGCGCACGCGATGCAAAGAGCACCGAGAGTCGAGAGCGGCGAGGTGTCGACCAAGTGAGCGCCGACGTTGATCGAGGAGATGATCGCAACCGCATCGCCGCCGCCGAGTTCTTTGATCAGACCCGGAACCATCGGCAGGAACATCGGCATGACGACGCCGGACGAGCTCGAGTACGCCGAGATGACGCCTGTAATGAGCGCGAGGGTGCCGTTGACCGTCGTCGGGTTGGAGATCTTGCTGATGATCTTGACGAGGACGTTCAGACCGCCGGCCTTGTCCATGACTTCGATCAGAACGGTAACGCCGCAGACCATCATGATGACGCCCCAGGGCATGACCTTGATCGCAGCCTTGCTGTCACCGGAACCGGTGAGCATCAGGACGATCGAGAGGATGAACGAAATCGTACCGACGTTCGTCAGCAGGTTCTTGAGCCACAGGTTGGCGTTGAACCACGGACGCATGAACGGCAGACCCGGAACGACGATCAGAACGATCAGCAACGCGACCATCGACAGCGTCAGGACTTGAGCGCTGTTGAACGGTTCGGGTTTCGGTGCGAATTCATCGAGGTCGAGCGTGGCGGATTTTTGTTGCGTAACCCAGGCCCAACCACCCAAGACGAGGAAGCCGCCGACGTTGACGAAGGCTTGCGCAACTTCGGAGTTGAAGTGGATCTTCCACGCCAGACCGTTCAGCGATTCAGCGGCGATACCGATTTCCGGAGCGATCCGGGCGATGATGCCGTTGGAGATGATCCCGGTCGGAGCGAACGGCGAGAATGCCGCGCCGTTTGCCGCGCCGACGACGATCAGCGTCATCAGGAAGGCCGACATCTTGATGCGCCCCGCGATCGCCATGGCAACCGGCGCCATCAGAGCGGTACCCGCGATATTGCCCGGGCCGATCGTCGTGACGAAGGTCGTCAGAACCCACAGGATCAGCGGCATGTACGCCACGTTACCCCCGCAGGCGCGGATCGAGTACGTCGTCAGTTTTTCCATCGTCCCGTTCGTTTGAGCCATGCCGAACAAAAACGTCACGCCGACAAGGATCATGAACAGGGGAACCGGAAAATAGCGCATGACTGCGGCGCCGGTCGTCTTGCCCCAGAGACCGCCGACAAGAATGGCAAGGCCGATCGCCAGGAAGCCTACGTGGAGATCCTCGTTGACGCAACTGATGACGACGACGATCACCAAGGCGATGATTGACATAAGTGCTACGGTTGATATTTCCACATGTACCTCCCCACTAAAAATTAACTTACTAAAGAGAACCCTCGTTGAAAACCCTTAGTTCCACCCCCGTGCGGTAACTATTCTACGCCGAACAGGGAAATCGAAGTAAGGGTGTTTCAGAATACGAAACTGCGAACAGCGATGCCACCAGATGCCCTTTGAAGTAAAGCTGAGTAAGGGCTGGGTTTTTTGTCATCCACACCTCCTTTCGCCGAAAACTCGCGCCGTGTCTTTTCAAACGGAGCAAGAGTAGCCTATTACGAAGAAAAAGCCAACATGGACACTCTTTTTACCTCTTTTTATTCGAGACCGAATCCGGGGTCGTGACGAGCTTCGCGGCCCCTTCACGATGAACTCCCTTTTTCCCTCCATCGCCTTCGCGACCCTCCACCGAAGCCGTGAATGCGTTTACTCAACCAGTGGCGCATTTTAACTTACTTTTTCGAAGGCGTTCAATATCGTAAACTCTTCCGTAGTCAAGCCCGTGGATTCACAGGCGCGCCAAGATTCGTGATCGACGCGACGAGGTCGGAAAACAATTCGCCCTGGACGATGACGTGCTTGTGGATGCGCTGCGCCGCAAGCCCGGAGTCGCCCGCGAGAATCGCTTCGACGACCTCGGCGTGCTCGTTGTGCGAAGTCGCCATCCGGCCGCGAATCCTGAGTTGCAGCCTGCGATAGACGCCGAGGCTGCGGAAAATCCGCGCGGTTCTCTCCACGAGAAAACCGTTGTGGCTCGCGCGATAGATCGTCTGGTGAAAACGCTCGTTCGCGTGATAGTACGCGTCGATGTCGTTGCTCGCATAGACCCTGCCGCATTCGCTTTGCGCTTCCCGCAGGCTTTTCATGTCTTCATCGTCGTGCCGGCGCGCGGCGAGGCGCGCGCAGACGGCTTCGAGTTCGGCCATGACCTCGAACATCTCGTAAAGCCTCTGCGGGGAGGCCTGCGTGACGATCGCGCCGCGCCTCGGGCGAAGGCTGATCAGGCCGTGGAAGGCGAGCTGGTTCAAGGCTTCGCGGACGGGTGTGCGCGAGACCGAAAGCTCTTCCGCCAGCTCGGTTTCGTCGAGACGCATCCCGGGCAGGTAACGCCCGAAAACGATGCGGTCTTCGAGCGTTTCCGCGATTTTTTCCGAAATCCGCGAATACGTTGCTTCCTTCACTGTCCGCCCACTCCTGGTTGAAGCCTTGCCTTCGGAAGACGCCCCGCCGTTTCGGAAGAAAATCCCTTCTCGAAACGCCCTCTCATGCGTCGCGACCCCGCTTGCGGGCGCCGGAGAGGCCTTAAACGCCGGGGTTCAGGTATCGTTTGCACACGCCAAATGTCTTGCCCGCGCCCGCGACATGTAATATTGTATACAAGGTCGGCTTCCCCGAATACATCCCGCGCAAAAACCCGTGGTTTCGGCGCTCAAAACGTCGTGGGAAGGCGCTCGCTTCCCATAGATTTCAAATGGAATCCCCCATACCAGCAAGATTAAAATCAAAGGAGACGTCATGAAAACACTCGAAGGAATCACGGTACTGGATTTGAGCCGCGTATTGGCGGGACCCTACTGCGGCATGATGCTCGCGGACAACGGCGCGAACGTCGTCAAGGTCGAACCGCCGATCGTCGGCGACGATTCACGCGCTTTCGGGCCTTTTGTCGGCAAGGAAAGCGCCTACTTCATGAGCCTGAACCGCAGCAAGCGTTCGATCACGCTGAATTTCAAGCGCCAGGAAGAAATCGACGTCTTCCGTGAATTGGTCAAGAAAGCCGACGTCGTGCTCGAAAACTATCGCCCGGGAACGATGGAAAAATTCGGCCTCGGCTACGACGAACTCAAGAAAATCAAACCCGACCTGATCTACGCGGCGTGCTCGGGCTTCGGCCACAGCGGGCCGTACATGCTCAAGCCCGCGTACGACATCATCGTCCAGGCGATGGGCGGCGTGATGAGCGTCACGGGGCCGGAAGGCGGCGAACCGACGCGGATCGGCGCGTCTCTCGGCGACATCATCGCGGGAATATTCACCGCGTGGGGCGTCATGCTCGCGCTCTACCACCGTGCCAAGACCGGCGAAGGCCAGAAGGTCGACGTCGGAATGCTCGATTGTCAGGTCGCCGTCCTCGAAAACGCGATCGCGCGCTACGTCACGTCGGGCACCGTCCCCGGCCCGCTCGGAAACCGCCACCCCTCGATCACGCCTTTCTCCGCCTTTACAGCCAAGGACGGCCACATCATCGTCGGCGCGGGCAACGACCGGCTCTGGCAAAGGCTGTGCAAGGAAATGAACTGTACGGAACTCGTAGACGACGAACGCTTCAACTCCAACGGAAACCGGACGAACAACGCCAAGGAACTCGCGAACATCCTGAACAAGATCTTCATCACCAAGACGATCGCCGAATGGATGGAACTGCTCGAAGCCGCGGGGCTCCCGTGCGCGCCGATCAACACGGTCGACAAGATCGTCAACGACCCGCAGGTCAAGGCGAGAGACATGATCGTCGAGGTCGAGCACCCGGTCGCCGGTCGCCTCAAGATGCCGGGCGTCCCTGTCAAACTTTCCCTCACGCCGGGCGCGGTCGATGGCCCCGCGCCTCTGCTCGGAGAGCACACCGCCGAAATCCTCAAGGAATTCCTGGGCTGGGACGAGCAGAAAACCGCGGCTTTCTTCGACGTGAAGAGCTGATGCGTTGATGCGCTGATGCGTTCATGGACGATCGGATTCACGAATCGTCCACAACCGGGCGAGGGCGCGGCAAACGGCGCCCTCGCTTTTTTCCGGATCGCCTGCGATCGATTTCGTCTTGCGCGGAGGACTTTTGCGCGCCGTGCCGCTACGGCGGAATACCTCCCTTTATTCCTTTTCCAGTTCATTCCTACCGAGAAGACAGCCGCTTCACAGTACAAGTAGTACGGCAAGGCGAGTCGACAAAGGGTGGGACGGACTGGAAATGGAATTAGTGGAAGGCGATCGGCTTGGCCGCGCCCACACAGTATTCGTCGAGCAGCGAATCGACCGATTCTTCGGTGCGGTCGTCGTCGGAAAGCCCGTTGATCGCTTCTTGCAGACTCATCGCTACGGAACCCTGGAGAAAGAGGGCGCGGCGGCTTGTTTTATCGACAAGCTCGAACGCACGCACGACCGGAAAGGCGAGAATGGCGTATTGGCTGCTGTTATAGACGATATTCATGGCATTCTCCTTTGTGACGGATGATGAAGCGCGCCGCGATTTTCTTCCGTATCTCCTTGGACAATGAATAAATGAGGACGTTCCGCGGTTTTTCAAGCTTTTGAATCATGCGCCCGCGGAATCGTTGGGGTTCGCTGCGCTCACCACCAACCCATACCGCCGATTGGGCACGGCACGCCGTGCCCCTACAAAGACTTTCGCGTCTTTCGCGTTTTTCGCGGTTGAAATCGGTTTTCAGAAGATTTCCCGATATCAAGCTGATCGTCCGTTTACAAAACAAAGGCCGACATCGCTTGTGGCGTGCCGGCCCAAGGAGCGGCTCAAAGCCGCTTCGTGATTTTTTATCGTGAAAAGACGCTTATATCTCCCCAACCCTCGCGCTTTCCTTTCCAGAATGCCCGCGCGGCTTCGCGGCGCGGACGATTCATAAGCGGAACGAGATTCCCGGCGTTATCCAACGAACACTGCCCGGGAAGTCCGCCGTTGGACGAATCCTCGAATCTTACACGCAAATTTTTCGCAAGTCCAATCAAAGTCCAGTCCAATATGAGATGAGTCTGAAGAGAGAGCCTGATTCCAATGTGAGGGGAGTCTGAAAGATGTGTTGGAAGGCGGACGCCTCCGAATTTTGGGCAGACCTTCGCGCTTGAGATAGAATCAGCGTGTATTTCGTTTCACAATCCACGTCCGGTTGCGCCGAACGACCGCGCAAAAGGGAAGAATGCTCCCGCGCATGATTGTCCCCCGAAGGGGGAGGTTTCCAACCGGAAGAAAGTTTACGATGAAGCTTTTCATCGCCGAAACTTATCATAGAGAGAACAATATAAATGACCACATCCATTCGCCAAGAAGACTTCATTCAGAGTATCGCCGATGCGTTTCAATTCATCAGCTACTATCACCCCGTCGATTTCGTCCAGGCGCTCGGACGCGCCTACAAAATCGAGGAGTCGCCCGCCGCAAAGGACGCGATCGCGCAAATACTGATGAATTCACGCCTTTCCGCCGAGGGGCACCGACCGATTTGCCAGGATACGGGAACCGGGATGGTCTTCCTCAAGGTCGGGATGGACCTTCGCTGGCCCGACGCGACGATGAGCATTCAGGAAATGGTCGATGAGGGCGTTCTGCGCGCCTATACCGACAAGGACAACCCCTTGCGCGCGTCGGTGCTCGCCGACCCGGCCGGGAAGCGCGTCAATACACGGAACAATACGCCGGCGGTCGTCCATTTCGAAATCGTCCCCGGCGACCGCGTCGACGTGATCTGCGCGGCCAAGGGCGGCGGTTCGGAGGCCAAGGCCAGGTTCGCCATGCTCAACCCTTCCGACAGCGTCGTCGATTGGGTGCTCAAGATGGTTCAGGAAATCGGCGCGGGGTGGTGTCCGCCGGGGATGATCGGGGTCGGAGTCGGCGGGACCTGTGAAAAGGCGATGATCCTCGCCAAGGAGGCGCTGATGCAGCCGATCGACATTCAGGCGCTGAAAGTCCGCGCGGACGGCGGCGCCGCTCTTTCGAAGGCGGAGGAACTCCGTCTCGAACTTTACGAGAAAATAAACGCGCTCGGCATCGGCGCGCAGGGTCTCGGCGGACTGACGACCGTGCTCGACGTCAAGGTGCTCGACTATCCGACGCACGCGGCCAATCTGCCGGTCGCGCTCGTTCCGAATTGCGCGGCGACGCGCCACATCCGTTTTCAGCTCGACGGCAGCGGCCCGGCGCGTCTCGACCCGCCCAAGCTTTCCGACTGGCCCGACGTGACCTGGACACCCGACTTGAAGTCGGCGACGCGCGTCGATCTCGATACTCTGACGAAAGAGGACATCGCTTCGTGGAAGCCGGGGCAGAAACTCCTGCTCAACGGAAAAATGCTCACGGGGCGCGACGCGGCGCACAAACGCATCGCCGACCTCCTCGCCAAAGGCGAAAAACTTCCCGTCGACTTCACCAACCGCGTCATTTACTACGTCGGCCCGGTCGACCCGGTACGCGACGAAGCCGTTGGGCCGGCGGGGCCCACGACCGCGTCGCGCATGGACAAGTTCACGCGGATGATGCTGGAGCAAACCGGCTTGATCGCGATGGTCGGAAAATCCGAACGCGGACCCGCGGCGATCGAGGCGATCCGCGACAATAAATCGGCTTATCTGATGGCGGTCGGCGGCGCGGCTTACCTCGTCGCCAAGGCGATCAAGGCGTCGAAGGTCGTCGCCTTCGCCGACCTTGGGATGGAAGCGATTTACGAATTCGACTTGCAGGACATGCCGGTGACCGTCGCCGTCGATTCGAGCGGTTCGGCGGTTCATACGACCGGGCCGAGGGAATGGCGAATCCGAATCGGCAAGTTGCCCGTCGATCCGGTCTGAACACGCCCTTACGAAGCCTGAAGCGTCCCGTCGCGTAGCGTCAGTCTGCGGTCGGCGCGCGCCGCGAGCTTCGCGTCGTGCGTGACGACGATGAAGCTCGTCCGTTGCAGGTGCCGGAATTCGAGCATCAGGTCGAGGACGTTTTCAGCCGTCTGGCGGTCGAGATTGCCGGTCGGTTCGTCGGCCAGCACGCACGCGGGTCGAGTCACCAGCGCGCGCGCGAGCGCCGCGCGCTGGCGCTCGCCGCCTGAGAGTTCGGAAGGCGTGTGGTCGAGCCGATGGGAAAGCCCGACTTCACCGAGTATCGCGCGGGCGCACTCGTCCGCTTCGTCTTTTTTCATCCGGCGGATGTAAAGCGGCATCGCGACATTTTCCAGCGCCGTGAATTCCGGCAGGAGATGGTGAAACTGGTAAACGAAGCCAAGATGCCGATTGCGCAACACGCCGCGTTCGCCCTCGCCGATTGCGGAAAGGTCACGTCCCATCAGGCGGACCGTCCCGCTCGACGGAGAGTCGAGCCCGCCCAGCAGGTGGAGCAAGGTACTCTTCCCCGATCCCGACGCCCCGATGATCGCGACGCGCTCACCAAAGCCGACTTCGAAATCGACGCCGAGCAGGACGGGAACGTCGACGCCGGCGCCCTGGCGGTAGGTCTTTTTGAGTCCGCTGCATTCCAGGACGCGCGCGTCAGCATCCATGCTTTCAGAAGAGCCGGCGGCTTGCCGCATGAATTCCATTTCACTCATAGCGCAGCGCCTCCGCCGGGTTGACGCGCGAAGCGCTCCAGCTCGGATACAGCGTCGCCACGAGCGAAAGCGTAAAGGAAACGCCGGCGATGATCGATACGTCGCCGCATTGCAGTTCGGAAGGGAGGTTCGAAATGAAATATATTTCGCGCGACCACAGCGAAACTCCGAGTACGCGCTCGATGAAGGGGACGATCACGTCGAGGTTGGTCGCGCCCACGACGCCGAGGACGACGCCGAACACAAGCCCGACGACTCCGATCAGCGCGCCCTGGATGATGAAGACCGTCATGATGCTTGTGGAATTCGCGCCGAGCGTTCGCAGGATCGCGATATCCGAGCGCTTGTCGGTGACGACCATGACGAGCGTCGAAACGATATTGAACGCCGCGACGGCGACGATCAGCGACAGGATGATGAACATCATGTTTTTCTCGATCTGCACCGCGCGGAAAAAGTTGGCGTGGCTGCGCGTCCAGTCGCTGATGTACGCGGGGATGCCCAGATTATGTACCAAGTGGCGCGCGACGGCCGGCGCGCGGAAAAGATCGTCGAGCTTCAAGCGGACACCGGAGACCCGGTCGTCCATGCGATAGAGCTTCTGCGCGTCTTCGAGGCGGATCAGGGCCAGACCGCTGTCGGATTCAAACATGCCGACTTCGAAAATCCCGCCGACGGTAAAGGTTTTCAAGCGCGGTACGATGCCCACCGGCGTTACGGCGCCTTGCGGCGCGATCAGGGTAATCTTGTCGCCGACCGATACGCCGAGCGCGCGCGCAAGCTCGCTGCCGAGAACGATCGAGAACGCGCCGGGGACGAGCGAATCGAGTGTGCCGACGCGCATGTGCGGACGGAAACTCGCTACCGTATCCTCGAATTCGGGCACGATGCCACGCACGAGCGTCCCGCGTACCGACGCGCCCGAAGAAAGCATCCCCTGCTCCTGGATGTAGGGCGCCGACGCCACGACGCCGGGTGCGCTCGACGCCCGCCGCGCGACGTTCTCCCAATTGGACATTTCGCCATCGACGCCGGTGATCTGGACGTGCGAGATGACCGCCAAGATGCGTCCGCGCAACTCGGTCTGAAAACCGTTCATCACCGAGAGCACGATGATCAGGGCTGCGACGCCGAGCGCGATGCCGAGCATCGAAATCAGCGAAATGAACGAAATGAAGTGGTTGCGGCGCTTGGCGCGAATGTATCGCCAGCCGATCGCCAGCTCGAACGGAGATTCCGCAAACAACTTCATTCCGCCGTTCCCCCGTGAGGCGGAAACGCGGACGACGCGCGCCGCGCGGAGCGTGGGTGATTCAAAACGGCGGGCGGCGCAAATTCTTCCATCGAGGCATTCCAGAATACGGGAAACGGCTATAGTACACTTTCTTCGTTTCCCCCGCCTCTTTCATCGCCTTCCATCGCCACGCCGATTTCACACAAATGACACGCTTCAAAACACGCCAGGCGCCGCCGCAGAGGGTGCAAAGGCTCGAACAGCAGGGAATTCATCCGCTTCTCGCCCGTCTCTACGCCGCGCGGGGCGTCGAGGAAAAAGCCGAAGTCGATTACAGTTTCAAGTCCTTGCTCGCGCCGACACGCCTCTCGCGCGCCGACGAAGCCGCCCGCCTCCTCGCCGATGCGATCGAAGCGCAAGCGAAAATCCTGATCGTCGCCGACTACGACTGCGACGGCGCGACGGCCTGCGCCGTCGGAATACACGCTCTGAGGGCGATGGCGGGCGAGTCCGGGATGGAGATAGACTATCTGACGCCCAATCGCTTCATCCACGGTTACGGACTCTCGCCGGAGGTCGTCGAACTCGCCGCCGAAAGAAGTCCCGACCTGATCGTGACCGTCGACAACGGCATCGCGAGCCTCGCGGGGATCGAAGCGGCAAACGAACTCGGCATCGCCACGCTGATCACCGATCACCATCTTCCGGGCGACACCCTGCCGTCTGCCGACTGCATCGTCAACCCCAACCTGCCGGACTGCGATTTTCCGAGCAAGTCCCTAGCCGGCGTCGGCGTCTTTTTTTACGTCATGCTCGCGCTCCGCGCCGAATTGCGCGCGCGCGGCTGGTTCGGCGCGGAGCGTCCCGAACCCAATCTCGCCGCCCTCCTCGGCCTCGTCGCGCTCGGTACCGTCGCCGACGTCGTCCGGCTCGACAAGAACAACAGGATACTCGTCCATCAGGGCTTGAAGCGTCTGCGCGAAGGGCGGATGACGCCGGGTCTGCGCGCGCTCTTCCAGGCTTCGGGGACGCTTCCGGCGAACGCAAACACGCTCGACCTCGGTTTTCGGATCGGCCCGCGTCTGAACGCGGCCGGACGCCTCTCGGATATGTCGATCGGGATCGAATGCCTCTTGACCGGCGACCCGGCGCGCGCGGCGAACATCGCCATGCAACTCGACGCTCTGAATCGGGAACGCCGCCAGATCGAGGCCGACATGCAGAAACAGGCGCTCGACATCCTCGACGCGATCGACGCGGAGGGCGAAGCCGCGATCGTCCTTTTCGACCCCGCGTGGCATCAGGGCGTCGTCGGTCTGCTCGCCGCCCGCGTCAAGGAAAGGCATCACCGCCCGGTTTTCGCTTTCGCCCGCGAAAACGGCGAAAGCGCCGACGGCCTGATCCGGGGATCGGGCCGCGCGATTCCCGGCCTGCACCTGCGCGACGCGCTCGACCTCGTCTCGAAACGCGCGCCGGGGGTGCTCGTCCATTTCGGCGGCCACGCCTCGGCCGCAGGCGCGAGCCTCCGGGAAAGCGATTATGCGCGCTTCCGGGAAGTTTTTACGCAGGTTTCGCGCGAACTGCTTTCACCCGCCGACCTGACGCGCGTCGTCGAGACCGACGGGCCGCTCGAAAGCGGCTATTTTTCGCCGAACATCGCCGACCTGCTCGAAAATGAAATCTGGGGACAGGGTTTTCCGCCGCCGCTCTTCGAGGACGAGTTCAGCGTCGAGAGCCAACGTCTCCTGAAGGAAAAGCACTTGAAACTCCGGCTCAAAAAAAACGGTACGAGCATCGATGCGATCCACTTCAATTTCGACGCGACGTCGGGAAAATCGCCGGGAAAGTCGATTCGCGCCGCCTACCGACTCGCGATCAACGAATACAACGGCGTCCGAACGCCGCAGTTGATCATCGAGCATCTCGAAGTGTAGGAAGGCTCGGCGCGCCCGTCCGAAACTACGACAACAGAACGCACGCCCAGACGACGGCGACGTTGACAAGCGCAACGAAGACGGCCGCGCTTCCCAAATCCTTCGCCTTTTTCGACAGGGGGTGTCTTTCCTCCGAAATACGGTCGATCGCGGATTCGACCGCCGAATTCAGGAGTTCGACGATGAGAACGAGCAGCACGCTGCCGATCATCAGCGCCCTCCCGGCGCCGTCGCGCGTCAGGAAAAAGCTCGACGGAATCAGAACGGCGGAGAGCAGAACTTCCTGGCCGAAGGCGCGCTCCAGAAGCGCGGCGCGCAAGCCGCTCAGCGAGTAGCACCCGGCTTTCCAGATACCGCCTAGGTGCGATACCCCCGGCGAGGCGGACGGTTTTTCTTCGGACACGTTTCCTCCATTGCGTAGTAGCATATAGCGCGGTTTCCCAGACGATTTTACCTTGACATTCTTCCGGAGCAAAACCCATGAATCAGGACGAACTCAAAGAAGCGGTTGCGCGCGCGGCGCTTGCGTACGTCGTCGAAGGCCGGATCGTCGGCGTCGGGACGGGTTCGACCGCGCGTAAATTCATCGACGCGCTCGCGGAAATGAAGGACCGTATCCCCGGCGCCCTCGCAAGTTCCGAAGACACGCGAAAACGCCTGGAAGCGCACGGAATCCGCGTTTTCGACCTCAACGAGGTCGAGAGCTTTCCGGTCTATATCGACGGCGCCGACGAAATCGACCCCGGACTGCGTATGATCAAGGGCGGCGGCGGCGCCTTGACACGAGAAAAAATCGTCGCGGCCGTCGCGGAAAAATTCGTCTGCATCGTCGACCGCTCGAAGTACGTCGAGACGCTCGGAAAATTTCCCCTGCCCGTCGAAGTCGTCCCGATGGCGCGCGCGCACGTCGCGCGCGAACTCGCACGGCTCGGCGGTGAGCCGCGCCTCCGCGAAGGGTTTGTGACCGACAACGGGAACGTCATCCTCGACGTTGGAAAGCTCGGAATCGACGACCCCATCAAGACCGAAACGCGGATCAATCAGATCGCGGGCGTCGTCAGCAACGGCCTTTTCGCCCTGCGCCGCGCCGACGTCTGCCTGCTGGGGGCGGAGGACGGCGTCAGGACGATCGAAGCAGCGTAATTCCATTCCAGTTCGTTCCTCCCTTTGTCGACTCGCCTTGCCGTACTGCTGGAAGGAAAAGCAAGAGAACCCCGATGCCGGACTGGTTTTGTGTTGTTTTACATGGTTTGAAGGTGGGCTTTGCCCACCTTCAAACCCAAATCAACCCGGCAAAAAGTAGGGTTTTACTTTTTGACGAACGCTTCAGTTTTCGCCGAAAAAATATTTTTCGACCTGCTCGGCGAGGTATTTCCGGTGCTGAGGGTCGGAGAGGTTCAGGCGGTTTTCGTTGATGATCATCGTTTGCAAGCGAACCCATTGGTCCCACGCTTCTTTCGAGACGTTTTCGAATATGCGCTTCCCAAGTTCGCCGGGATACGGCGGAAAGTCGAGACCTTCGGCCTCAAGACCGAGTTTGACGCATTTGACCGTTCTTGCCATCTGAAAACTCTCCATTGCTTGAAATGAGCGGACTCATCGACCGCCGACGACGGGTTCGAGGCTTAAACTTGCCACGCCGCAGCTTTCGGCACGCGCTCCCATTTTACCCCCACGCGGCCCTGTAATTGCGACCGCTTGTCACGTCCCCCGAAGCGCTTTTCGAAAAACCGGCGCTTCACCGCATTTCAATACCCGCGCGCCTTTGACGCCAATACGGGTCTGAAGCACGCGCGCGACTTGTCGTCGGGACCTCTTTCGGAACTCGCGATAAAAACGGCGTCGCTCAGTTCGAGGCAGCGTCTATCCTGAAACGAGAAACGCTCCTTGCAAAACCGCGACGCGTTCAATTTCCGGGCATACAGAAGCCCCGACGAATCGAACGCGATCAAGTCATACAACGAAGACGGGTGGACGCCCAATCTCGCCACGAAATCCTGCGAATGCCCCGGACACACGACGTTTTCAATCGACACGCCCGGCGTCATTAAAATGACGTGCGTTTCCTCTCGAATCCATTTCACCTCGTCGGGCAGGTAGGATTTTCCCTCTTTATTCACCCTAAGCTCGAACAGCGACGAAACGTCGAGGTTTTGCCCCTCTTCCAGAGATTGCTTCATCCAGTCGTCGAACACGCTCCACAAGGACAGGCTCGGCGTGTGGCGGACCATGAAAGCGTCGAACGCCGCGCGCTGCGAGGTCAAAAACCCCAGCGGGACGAGAATCGCCAGCAGCAGAAGCACCTGATCGGCGGAACGCGGCGACGCACCCCGGTTCTCCGGGAGCGTTGTCAATGAAGCGACGGGTTTCGGCCCGTAGCGATTGGCTTCCGCGCTCGGTTTGCTCAGCCGAATGAAGAAATAAAGAAGAACCAGAAGGATGAGCGGGTCGAAAAGGAGAACGTAAAATACCGCGATCGACACGACGCCGAGGATGCCCTTCCACACGGGGCACGGAATGTCGTGCCATCTTCTGAAAAACGAAGCGACCAAGGGCGCGCTCGCCGAGACGATGTACGCCGACCAAGCCCATCCGGGGAGGCGGTAGCCGAATCCGCGCTCTGCCCGCAGCAGGACGATCAGCACGGCGAAATAGACCAATGCGTACGGCCAGAAACCCATCCGGCGCGTCCGGCCGCTCAGGTTGAACGTGTTCCACAGCGCGTCGGCGACGGCGTCTTTCAGCGCGCGGACGATTCGCGTGAAGCTCATCAAGAGTATGGATTGCATTACCGCATTTTATGACAAACGTAAAACCGGATGAAACATGGTCCCCTGCCGTTTTTCGGCGCGTTTTCCTGCCGCCGACTCTTTATAATCGGCATTATAGGCAGTTTCAGGCGTTAAAATTCTGGACGCCATGGAATCCCACCCACTGCCCCGCCCTCTTCCTGGAGGCCGATGAAATGCGGCGCGAATCGCTCGATTACGACCTGCTCGTCGTCGGCGGCGGCCCCGCCGGCCTCGCGGCGGCGATCCGCTTCCGCCGACGCGCGATAGAGTGCGGCGTCGCTGCGAGCGTGTGCCTGATCGAAAAAGGCGTGCGGATCGGCGCGCACAGCGTGTCGGGCGCCGTCATCGACCCGCGCGCGCTCTCGGAACTCCTGCAAGAGGCCTGGAGCGACGCGCCGCTGGGAACGCCGGTGACGGAAAACCGCTTTTTCTTCCTCGGCGCCACTTCAGGCTGGCAGGTTCCCGAAACCTTTCTGCCCGCGTGCTTCAAAAACGACGGGAACGTCGTCGTCGGTCTCGCCGAGCTTTGCCGCCGTCTCGCTCGTCACGCGGAAGAACTCGGCGTCGAGGTCTATCCGGGGTTTTGCGGCACGGAAATCCTTTTCGACGACACCGCGCCGGCGTCCCCCGTCGTCGGCGTCGCCACGGGCGACATAGGCCTGCTCGAAAACGGCCTTCCGGATCCAAAGTACCAGCCCGGTGTGGAATTGCGCGCGCGTTACACGCTTTTTGCCGAAGGCTGCCGTGGTCATCTCGCCAAACGCCTCGAAGAAAACTTCGGTTTGCGTGAGAAATCCGCGACGCGGCGTTACAGCCTCGGCATCAAGGAATTGTGGGAAATCCCCCCGGAAAAGCACCGCCCCGGCCTCGTCATGCATACCTGCGGCTGGCCGCTCGACACGAAAACCTTTGGTGGCGGCTTCATGTATCACATGGGCGACGGCGTCGTTTCCACCGGATTCATCGTCGGGCTCGACTACGCGAACCCCAGCCTCTCGCCTTTCGAGGAATTCCAGCGTTTCAAGACGCACCCCGAATTGAGGCGCTTTCTTTCGGGTGGGCGGCGAGTCGCCTACGGCGCGCGAACGATCTCCGAAGGCGGTCTGCAATCCTTGCCGAAACTCGCCTTCCCCGGCGGCGCGCTGGTCGGCGACGACGCGGGCTTTTTGAACGCCCCCCGCATCAAGGGAGTCCACACAGCGATCGCGTCGGGGATTCTCGCCGCCGACGCCGCTTTCGAAGCCGTCGCGGCGAATCGCAGGCACGACGAACTCATGGATTATCCTGAAAGTTTCAAAAAAAGCCGGCTTTTCGACGAACTCCACGCGGTACGCAATTTCAGGCCCCTGATGGAAAAAGGTCTCATGATCGGGAGCCTGCTTTTTGGTGTCGACCAGGTCGTCCTGCGCGGGAAAGCGCCTTGGACCCTGACCTGCCGTCCGCCTGCCGATCACGCGCGCCTCGGCCGCGCGATGGATTACGACGCGATCGTTTATCCGAAGCCCGACGGTGTGATCAGCTTCGACCGCCCTTCTTCCGTATACCTCGCGGGAATCCGTACCGACGAAAAGCAGCCGCCTCCGTTGAAACTCAAGGACCCTTCGGTCTTCGCTCGAGTTTGCCTCGCGCGCTTCGACGCGCCCGAACAGCGCTATTGCCCCGCGGGTGTTTTTGAGGTCGATCGCGGTGAGGACGGCAGACCGCGTCTGCGAATCAACGCGGGGAACTGCCTGCACTGCAAGACCTGCGACATCAAGGACCCGACGCAAAACATCGTCTGGTCGCCCCCGCAGGGCGGCGACGGGCCGAATTACCCCGACGCGATGTGAATTCGTAATTCGCGGCTCGGCGCAAGCGGCAGGACGCACACTCCCCGTCCTGAAAGCCTGCGTCATCGCGAACGCCGAAAATGTTACACTTCGGCACCGACACAGCTCTGCGGAGCCGTCTTCCGCGGATTTCATACCGACAATTTCCATTGGAGAAACACCACTCCTCGGCGCGGATTCTCCATAGCGCACATCATGCTCCTGACGATCAGTTATACGGGTAAAGACACTCAAAACATCGGTTTTTTGTTCCACAAAAATCCGGCGAGGCCGCAGGTTTTCGAGTTGAGTTACGGCAAGGCCTTCGTCTTTTATCCCGAAGTATCGAGCCGGAAGACGACGATCGCCCTCTTGTTGGACATTGACCCCGTCGATCTGGCGAGAGGCAAGGAGGGGTCGGCTGGCGGCGGGCTTTTCGACTACGTGAACGACCGGCCTTACGTATCGTCGTCATTCATGAGCGTCGCCATTGCGCGGGTTTTCGGTTCCGCCGTGGGCGGACGCGGCGAGGCCTTCCAGACACTCGCCGATGCCGCGCTGGATTTGACCGTGACGCTCGCCATGCTGCCATGCCGAAGCGAAACCGCGATGTTGCACCGGGTATTCGAGCCGCTCGGTTACGAGGTTTCCTTTGAAGCCTTCGCGTCCGACGAAAAATTCCCGGAATGGCGCGACAGCCATTACGTGAACCTGACCCTCCGCGGCCAGATTCGCCTTGCCGATCTGCTGCATCACCTTTACGTTCTGATTCCCGTATTCGACCGGAACAAGCACTACTGGGTCGGCAAGGAAGAAGTCGACAAACTCCTGCGGCACAGCGAGGAATGGCTGAAGGATCACCCAGAAAAAAACTTCATCGCCCGCCGTTACCTGAACAAAAGCCGTGCCTTGGCCAATCTGGCGCTCGCGCGACTACAGGCCGCGAACGACGAGACGCCGGAGGAAGACGAGGATTCTCCGCCAAACGAGAGCGAGGAAGAAAAGCGCCTGAGTCTGAACCGGCAGCGCCTCGGTAGCGTACTGGCCGCTGTGCGGGCTTGCGGCGCGCGCAGTGTAATCGACCTCGGCTGCGGCGAAGGCCATCTGCGAGCCGGTCGACCCGAGGCTATGACGTCGTCGGCCTGCGCATTGCTCAATCGAAGTACGCGCGCCGCTGAAGCGCTGGGCGCAGCCCGCATAGGTTGGGGTGAGTGCAGCGAACCCCAACGAGAAACGAATAGAATGGCATGGATTGAAGTTAGCGTAGCGCATTGTCTGTTTTGTTGGGGTTCGCGATGCTCACCTCAACCTATGCGAGCTATTATGCGGATAATTATTTTGCTTACCTTTGCCCAGTGAAAATTTTAAGAAGATGATACGTAACACGGACAAAAGACGCGCGGGCAACATTCCCGCAACGGCGGACGGCACGGCGGCTTGCGAAACGTTTGGCACCGGCAAGGCAGGAGTCTTGCTTTTAACACGGCGCAGTCCGGAGACTGCGCCAAGCGGGGGCGATGACGTTAAACGGTTTGTTGACAAACCATATTATGGTTTTTCTACTTTCGCGGTGAATGGCAGCGGCATTGCCGTTCGATGCCTAAAGTGCGGCGGCATGGGATTGGTGACGCTTGAGAACGACATTGTTTGGTTCCGATGTACGGTTTGCGGGGAACGGCAAAGCAAAAGCAAATTCGGCCGGCAATTTGATGTCCATGCACAATGCGAGGAGTGCGGACGGTATTTTCGCGCAGACAGTGCGAACGAGAACGCTCAGTATTTCACCAAGCTTCACGTGGCCTGTCCTTCTTGCGGCGCCCTGACGGTCGGCACGGTTCATCTGACGAAACATAAGTGGTGGACTTACGGCGAAGTCAGGGACGGAAAAGAGCCGCATTTCGGCTATCCGCTGTATTTTCAGGGCAGTTTTGGCGGAAAACTGATCTGGGCGGTCAATCGGGAGCATTTGCAGTACATGATAGACTATCTCGAAGCCGATTTGCGTGAGAAGCCCTCAGGCGCGAAAAAAGGGCAAGCCGACCATATGCCGACATTCATGAAACTGGCAAAAAACAGAACCGGCATCGTCAAGGTGCTGCGGAAAATGCAGGTGGGATAGGGAGAAGGATATGAGTAACAATACCCCTGCTCGGCGTAGCCCGCATAGGTTAGCGTGAAACAACACGGGATTTGGGCGCAAAAAATCATCGCCGACAATGACGTCGCGATGACTTACGCAAAGAGCAAATGCCCG